>NZ_JANLGY010000020.1 GCF_024653915.1 Sulfuricaulis sp.
TTTCCTGGGGATTCTGGGTAAAGTCATCAAACAGTGTCACTGGCTATGCCACGCCTACTGTCTGATGGACAATCACTACCACCTCCTGATCGAGACCCCCGACGCCAATCTGTCGGTCGGCATGCGCCAGCTCAACGGCACCTACACCCAAACCTTCAACCGCGGTCAGTTAAAGGGGTCAGTACCCTTAAACGATCCTTTGCTCTAAACTACAATCCGAATAACACAACAACAAACATGACAAGAGCAGGCACATGCCAAGAAAGCCTCGCTTCTATCTGCCGGGCATCCCCGCTCACATCGTCCAGCGCGGCAATTGTCGTCAAGCCACGTTTTTTGGCGACGAGGATTATGCCGCCTACCTAAGCTGGCTTCACGAAGGCGCGAAGCAACATGATTGCGCCATCCATGCCTACGTGCTGATGACCAATCATGTTCACCTCCTGGTCACACCGCAGGACACCGAATCCATCAGCCGACTCATCCAATATGTCGGCCGTCATTACGTGACGTATGTGAATCATGCCTATAGAAAAAGCGGCACACTTTGGGAAGGACGGCACAAAGGATGCCTGATCTCCAGCGATAACTACCTGCTCACCTGCATGCGTTATATCGAACTCAATCCGGTGCGTGCGGGCATAGTCGCCTCTCCGGGCGACTATCGCTGGTCAAGCTATCGAATCAATGCCAGCGGCGGCGAGCATGCCACCATTACCCCGCATCCCTTGTATCTGGCACTTGGTCGGGGTTATGAAGAAAGAGGTTACGTCTACCGGGAATTGTTTCGAATCGCACTGGATCAAGACCAAGTGCGTAATATCCGGGCCACAGTGCAAACTGGGACTCCGCTGGGGAATGATCGTTTCAAGCAACAGATTGAGCAAACCTTACAACGCAAGGTTGGGCAATCGCGTCGAGGCCGACCTGAGAAAATTTCAGAATAAGGGTACTGACCCCTTTAGTAAATGACCGTCAATCTCATCCGCGAATCGACGAATAAGTCTTGGGCCTTGGGCAGTGACCGGTTCCGGGAGGAAATTGAGAGAGCATTACAACGTCGTACGCGTCCGTTACCGCGCGGCGGGGCGCGACGGCGTAATACAGAAACCGAAACGTCTGGGCTGGCATGAGCAATCGAGTCTGACCCTATTGCTTTGCTCTCGCCTTCAACCGTCTCACTCCCGAAAACAGCTTGCGCACGGCGAGGCGCGTGAGGTCGATGGGTCCCAGCCCCTCCGAGGTGATACGGCCGACAACGTAGCGCAGGTAAAGATTGAAACAGTACAAACCGCTCGCGATCCGGATTGACGGGATGATTC
This sequence comes from Sulfuricaulis sp., assembly GCF_024653915.1. NCBI lineage: Bacteria > Pseudomonadati > Pseudomonadota > Gammaproteobacteria > Acidiferrobacterales > Acidiferrobacteraceae > Sulfuricaulis > Sulfuricaulis sp. The sequence goes on from NZ_JANLGY010000020.1 coordinate 1,323, forward strand.
GCACAAATAAACCCAGCCAACGAGCCTGCCACAACCCGGGTACGGCGTCGGACGCTTCGCGCAGGTGAACGAGTGCTTCCTTCCTTTTTCCATGTTCCAGCGCGGTGCGGCCAGCATAATATTGATAAAGTCCGCGGATGCGTTTGATTTCGGGATCCGTTTTGCGTTCGTTCCAGAACAATTCATCGAACAGCGGCAATCGATGTACAGCATAACGGTATTCATTCACGCCCGTGGCGAGATGAGCCTCGGCGAGATCACGCCCACCCACGGCCTTGTTGTGCTTGATGGCGCCGGGAAGCGAGATCATGTTGGCACGAAAGTTACGATACAGGAGCCCCAGAAACCGGTAATCCGCCGCGGTGCGGTAGTTCTCCGGAAACAGGCCGATGGTGTCCAGCGCCTTGCGCGTGAGTATGGTGATGGGTAGCCAGCCCAAATGACGAAAGCGCAAGTACTCGAAGATGTGGCCACGGTAGAGGGCGGCATCGCTGTAACCGGCCCGGACGGCGATATTCCGACCCCAGTCGCCGAGTGGCTCGCTAGTATCGTAGACACGCAGGTAATTATCGGATTCGCCGGGTGGCAACTCAACCAGCTGCGATCCGACCGTGCGCGCCATGCGCGGAAACTTGTTGGAGATTTCGTATATATCGTGTCGCACCCGCGAACCGACGCCCCAATCCTCGAGAAACTCGGTCATCACGAATTGATCTTCCGGGGACCATTTGAGGAAGGCCAGCGTGATTTCGAGAAAGTACGGCAGCCATTCGTCGTCCGAATCAATGAAGGTAAGATAACGCCCGCGGCTGTTGCGCAGCCCGTTGTTGCGCGCAACATAACAGCCTGCGTTTTCCTGGCGGATGAGCCGGACGCGCGGGTCCAGGCCCTCGACAAGGGACGCCGTCCCGTCGGTGGAGCCGTCATCGACAATAATCAACTCCCAATCCTGGAAGGTCTGGCGTCGGACACTGTCAATGGCGCGCCCGATGGTGTCGGCGCGATTGTAGGTCGGCATGATGATGGAAACTTCGGGCATAGCGGGGCGTTACATTCAGCTTCTTATTGGTAGTCTCGCAAAACCCACCGCGAACACTCCAAGCCCGCGTCAGGCCCTGGAAGTGTAGCATGAAAGTTGGGGCCCCCCGGTGACGACACGATGGCGCAACACGGGTGCGCCGGAAAACCCCGTGGACGTGCGGCTGATATTATTCTCGTCTAAGATGATTATAGACAGGCCGGCATGTACCATTTCAGCGCCTTAATTGACAAGCACCTTGGCCTATTCCTGACATGATCAACGCGTTTCTCAGACATCTGCGAACTGACGGCCTGCGGGGCACCCTGGCCGCCTTGATCGACTTCAGCCAGCACCTGTGGCGGCGCTGGGCCGATGCCAGCTTTGACCGTCGGTATGGTACCGACACGCAGGGCATTACCGATGACATGACCGAGCTCGGCGTGTTCACGGAACATCGACTCAATGCTTTCGGCTACGAAGGAATACAAATTCCCGTGTTCCAGAAAATGCTGCGCGAGCTGAAGCTTGATCCATCTGAATATGCCTTCGTGGATTTTGGATCGGGCAAAGGGCGCGCGCTTATGATGGCTGCTGAATATGGCTTTGCGCGAACCTATGGCGTGGAATTCTCACCCGTGTTGCACGAGATTGCACAAAAGAATATTGCGATATTCGGACAACGCAATCCACGGGCGTGCCCGATTGAGTTGCGTCTTCAGGATGCGATGGAGTTTTCGATACCGGATGAGAATCTGGTGTGTTTCTTTTACAACCCGTTCGACGACAAGGTAATGCGGCAAGTCGTTGGCAACATCGCCGACTCTTATGCGCGCCACCCGCGAAAGCTTGCCGTGGCCTATCGCAACCCTCTCTGCGCTGAACTGTTCGACAATCTCGGGTTTCTGCAGCTGGTCAGCTCTACACATCGCTACCATATCTATAAAAGTCGCTGAAGCGGAGCAGTGTCTGGCAACTGGTTTATTGTGCGTAATCGATCGCCACGCCCTGCGACAGCAATTCATCCCGTCTGGCGGCGTTGTAGGAAGAGAAGGTGGCATGCTTGTGGTAATGCTTGCCGCTGACGTAGCGCAGCAGTTCCTTGAAATGAAAATGGTACTGCATGCCGTCCATGCGCATGCGCTCCTTGCCTTCGTTGAAAAACACCACGCCCGGCCGGTAAATCAGGTTCAGTCGCTGCGCCCAAGCCCTGGGCGTGGTTTTGCGCCCGTCAATATCGACCATCGCTGAATCCGAATAGGCATCAAGTCGGACGATTTTGTATTTGGCCAGCTCCGGCTGGACCTCGGCATGATTCAGCACCTTGGCATGAAACTCGTCGCAATCCGCACAATCCTTGTCCTCAAAAATCACTGCAAGCGGTTTTGAATAGCCCTTGAAATCAGTCATGTCGGTAAATCGCGCATCCGGCCGGAAACGGTAAACCGCGGCCTTGTTCAGTTTTTCCACATAACTTGCCAGCGATTGTGACTGATAGTGCTTGCCGTGCACGTAGTCGAGCGCCTGACGCAGGACGGCCGGCTTGCGGTAACCGTTCAGCTGCAGCACGGTTTTGCCTGTGGCATCGAAAAACACCATGGTCGGCGTGGCCACGACCTTCAGTTTTCGGGCCAGTTCCGTCTCCGAGTTGGTCTTGCCGTCGAACCACTCCACGCTGTTGCCGCCTCGAATATTAATGGCGATGACGTCGAAATATTTTTCTGCGAAATCTTTCGCCTCGCCACGACGAAAGTTCTCGTCCAGAAGCCGCGCGCAATAGGGACACTCGTCGAGGTACATGAATAACATCACATGCCGGCCCTGCGCTTTGGCTTCCTCCACGTCCTCATGCAACACGAGAAAGCTTTTCTTGAACCAGTCGGGTAATTCATAAATCTGTCCGCCGGTCAGCTGGCCACGCGGCGCCTCATCCCCCGCGGCCGACGCCAGGCTAAAAACTGTCATGGAGATTATTGCCACGACGATTCTGATCAACATCACAATTGACTCCTTACAGTTCACTGGCCGCGCGCGGCACGGCGCAACAGGAACAGGGCCAGAGCAAAAAAGGCCACGATCGGCAACAACGAGGCGGCCACGGGAGGCAGCGCGTAGAGCGCGCCAAAATAACCCAAGCTCTTGTGAATAATCATAAACATCAGTCCCAGCATGATGCCGATGAACACCCGCTGGCTCAGTCCCCCGCTGCGTATCTGCCGGAAAACAAAGGGCGTGGCCAGCAAAACCATGATGAGAATGGCGAGCGGCATGAAGCACTTCTGCCAGAATGCCAGCTGGAAGCTGCGCGTGTCCTGATTGTTCTGCTGCAAATGGCCAATGTAATAATGGAGTTGCTGAATCGAAAGGCTCCCGGGCCGGATCGCGAACACCGACACCACATCGGGTGTGATCGCCGAGTGCCAGTCCTCTTCCGGGACACGACGAGTCTGCACCGCCTCGTTGCCCACAATCAGGCTTTCGCTCACATTCTGCAGGCGCCATACCCCGCCTTCGTAGTGGGCACGTTGCGCGCTTGTCTGGATGCGCAGTCGGGAACGATGATCGAAGTCGTATAGGTTCATTTGCAGAAGGCTGAAGTCCGGCAGCACCTCGCCGATATTCACGAACGTCGTGCCGCTGCGCAGCCAGATGCCCGAGCTTTTTTTCTGTAACGGGGTTTCCAGGGCACTGGCACGTCCGGTCTGGGCCATGTTTTCCGATACCGGCACGACGTATTCGCCCAGCAGCAGGATCACCAGCGCAAACAGCAATCCCACTTTCAGCGTCGCCAACACTATGCGCGTTACCGACACCCCGGCGGCGCGCATGGCGGTCAGTTCGGAATTGAGCGCGAGAGTGGATAAACCCATGATCGTGCCGATCAAGGCGCCAATGGGCGCCAACTCATAGACCTGTTGCGGTTGCTTCAGGACAACATACTTGACCATCTCAAACAGCCCGAAATTTGCCTGGCCGTAATCCTTCAGGGCACTGATCAGGATAAAAAACGCCGCCAACGCCACCAGCACGTTAAGCACCAGCAGAGTGCTGTAAAGAATCTGCCGGGCGATCAACCGATCGAGCAATGAGGGCATCATGCGCGCTTCAACCTCATGGGCAGGGTAAACAACGGCAGGTTCTGCAGACGCCGCCGCAACAGGTAAACAGCCGCCAATCCCATGCCGCCATGCACCCACCACAGACCCACGCTGGCAGGCACGCTCCCGCTCTGCAACATGGTCTCGCCGATGCCGAGCAGGTTGGAATAAATAAAATAAATCACGATGGCGACAAAAAAATTGGACATGCGCCCACGGCGCATGTCGGTAAACGCGAACACCATGGCATACAGGGCCAACACAAACAGGACGACGGTCTTGCCCAGTCGCCAATGCAATTCCGCGCTGGCTTTCGGGTTGCCAAGCTGGCCCAGCAGCGACATATTCGGCAATCCCTCCATCGGCACCAGCGGTTCGTCGATCATCTTGGGCTCGATGCGCAGGTTATAGACGCCGAATTCAAGAATGCGGTAGTTGGCCGCACCGGGTTCGCCTTCATAGAACGTTCCGTCATGCAGCGCGATGAACTTGTCGCCGGTTTTGGCATCGGTAAACGGTCTGCCGGTTTTCGCCACCAACACGCCCTGGTTGCCCTGCTCCAGACTGCTGACGAATACACCCTCCAGACCACCGTCCCGGCGTGTTCTTTCAGCGTAGAAAATGCGCCCCGCACGCGCGGACTCGGTAAACACGCCGGGGGCCACCTGATCGGGCTCCAAGCGCTGGGAGCTTTCGACTTTGACTCTTTCAATCTGTCGCACCGTCAGCGGTGTGGTGTAGAACGACGCCACCATGACCACCACGCCCAATGACAGCCCGATTAACATCACCGGGCGCAGGAAGTGCATGAGCCCGATACCGCAAGCGGCCAGCACCGTCATCTCGCTATCGCGATACCAGCGTGACAGCGTCAACAGGATGCCCAGATAAAACGCCAGCGGCAGCAGAACGTCGATTTTCCCGAGCATCTGGTAGCCGAGCAGGACATAAAGCACGCTTTCAGAAGTGCCGCCCCGCACCACCCGCCCCAGGAGCCAGGTCAGGTTCATCATGGACATGACGATCAGCAGCACCACCGCAATCCCCAAGGTGGTGACGGCGGTTTCCCGGTAGAACGCGCGATTAATGATCAAGGCGTGAACACCGGGCAAGGCTTTGACAACGGGCGCGCAAACATTGGAAAATGCCACTCAATGGCCGGAATGGAGGGTAACCCATCAAAAATACCACTTTCTCACGCACAGTCACACCTAATGGCTTGATTGCAAAACGGAACCGTGACCCGAAGTCGACAAAAATATACCATATCCTGCAGCGTCGGGGCGTGAAATAACTACAGGGAATCGGCATGGAATTCATCGTCAAAAGCGGCACTCCCGAAAAACAGCGCACGGGCTGTGTTGTGGTCGGTGTTTTTGAATCGCGCAAGCTGTCTGCCGTAGCGCACCAGATCGATGAAGTCTCGGGCGGCGCCATCAGCGCGATACTGCGGCGCGGCGATCTCGACGGCAAATCCGGCCACACCCTGCTGCTGCACAACATTCCAAATCTTCCCAGCGAACGCGTATTGCTGGTCGGCTGCGGCAAGGAAAAAGAATTCAACGAAAGTCGTTACCGTGATACCACCGCCAAGGCGGTTAGCGTTCTGAAGAACACGGGCTCCACCGAAATCACTTCTTACCTGACTGAAATTGACGTCAAGGGCCGCGACATCGCCTGGAAAGTGCGCCAAGCCGTGGAAGTAATGGAAGCCACGTTGTACCGCTTCGACCAGCTCAAGAGCAAACCAGATAATCAGCGCCGCGCCTTGCGGCGTGTGGTGCTCGCCGTACCCAAGCGTAGCGACCTCGGTCCCGGTGAACAGGCGATTCGTGAAGGCCAGGCCATTGCAGAAGGCGTGAAACTCGCGCGCGATCTCGGCAATCTTCCCGGCAACCTTTGTACCCCCAGTTATCTCGCCGAACAGGCCGTTGAGATCGGCAAACAATACAACCTGAAAACAACCGTGCTGGAAAAGGAGGACATGCAGAAACTCGGCATGGGCGCGCTCTTGTCCGTGTCACGCGGCAGCCGCCAACCGCCCAAGCTCATCGTGCTTGAATACCAGGGCGGCAAGGAAGGCGAGTTGCCCGTGGTGCTGGTCGGCAAGGGCCTCACCTTCGACGCCGGCGGTATTTCGATCAAGCCGGCGGCCAACATGGATGAGATGAAATTCGACATGTGCGGTGGCGCCTCCGTGCTGGGGGCGGTGAAGGCCGCGGCCGAACTGAAATTGCCGCTGAATATTGTCGGCATCGTACCAAGCTCGGAAAACCTGCCCGACGGCGATGCCAACAAGCCCGGTGATATCGTCACCAGCATGTCCGGCCAAACGGTGGAGGTGCTCAATACCGACGCCGAGGGCCGACTGATTCTGAGCGATGCCCTCACCTACGCCGAGCGCTTCAACCCGGCGGCGGTGATCGACATCGCCACGCTCACCGGAGCCTGCGTCATCGCGCTGGGCGCGCACGCCAGCGGACTGCTGTCCAACAATGACCCGTTGGCGCGTGAAATCATCAATGCCGGCAAGTACACCCACGACCGTGCCTGGCAGTTACCGCTGTGGGATGAATACCAGAAACAACTCGACAGTAATTTCGCCGACATGGCCAATATCGGCGGACGCGAGGCCGGTACCATCACCGCCGCCTGCTTCCTCTCGCGCTACGCCAGGAATTTCAAATGGGCGCATCTCGACATTGCCGGTACCGCCTGGAAAACCGGCAAGGAAAAAGGCGCCACCGGTCGGCCGGTTCCGCTGCTGGTGCAATTTCTTATCAACCGCGCGCACAAAAGCGACGCGGAAACCTCGGCATGACGCGCGTTGATTTCTATTTGCTCAACCATGCCGCCGATGGCAGCCAGGACGCCGCTGTTTGCAAGCTGGCCCACAAGGCCTTCCGCCTCGGTCACCGCATTTATATCCTGACCCCCGATTCCAGCCACGCTCAGCGGCTCGACCGTATGATGTGGATATTCAGTCCCGGCAGTTTCATCCCCCATGGATTGAGTTCAAACACCACGGATGCCGACATGCCGGTATTGATCGGCTATGATGAACCGGCCGCATCGCACGAGGATGTCTTGATCCAGCTCACGCCGCAGGTACCGGAGTGCTTTAGCCGCTTCCAACGCGTCGCCGAGGTGGTCAGCGGCGCCGACGCGGACAAGGCACAGGCGCGTGAACGTTTCCGTTTTTATCGCGACCGCGGCTACACGCTGCAAACACACAATATTTCCGCCGGTGATTTCGTCGAGGCCTGAGTCATGGAAACGCCCGATCCGAAATATAAACACAAACCTTCCGAGAAACACACGCTCGAAGAGGTGCTGAAGTCGCTACAGGACCTGATACGCAACGATTTCTCCGAGAGTACGGCCGGCACAAACAAACCGATAACGTCAGCGACGGAAGCGCGCCACCCCGATACCACGCCGGAGCCGAAACAGCGTCGTGAAAGCAAGCCGGTGGCACGGGAAGATTTTGCTCCGGTGTCACCCGGATCGGGACCGGTCAATCTGGATGCCGTGATGCGGTCATTGAAAGACCTGATTGGAAACGAACTCAACGTTGGCGATGCGCCCAAACCGGCGAGTGAGATGAAATCCGCGGCACATGACGAGTATTTGTCCGCTGAAGAAAAAATCGAAGAGTACATCCCGGAAGAACTGGCAGATCTCGATAATGAACTGACCATCGACGAAGCGCCCGCCACGAAGGAAACCAAATCAGCGCCGTCACGCTATGAGTTTCCTGCGCCTGAAGAAATTACTGCAGCCAGCCTGCCGGAAGAATTAACTCCGTTCGGTGAGGACTTGACCATCGAAGCGCCATCGGCGCTCGAGTCTCCGTACACCTTGCCTGTTGAACCGGCAGAACCATCTGGTGAAATTGCAGCAGAGCCGACTCCGAGCATGGTGGAACCTGTCCCGGAGGAATTCACGCCGCTCGACGAGGAGTTGACGTTCGAGGAACCGCTGGAAGCGGCACCTCCCCCCGCCGTACCGACAGTGGCAGCAGAACTGCCCGGTGAAATCTCGCCGGAGCTTTTCGAAGAACCTGTGACACCGCCACCAGCCGCGGTCACGTCCATGTCAGCGCCAGAGGTGAATCTCGCGGCAGGCACACAGCATGAAATGTTCCTTGAGACTTCGTCGCCACGTCCCTCTGAGCCCGAGGCGGTTGCAACAGACTCCGCCCCGGCAACGGCCGCGGACGCAGCGCCCGTCGATCAGCACGAACAACCCATGGAAGCGAAGCAGGAAAGCGTGCCCGAGGCCCTGCCGACCATTGAAGTCGAAGAAAGCTTCGATGATCACGATTATTTCGCCGCTACCCCGCCGTCAGCATCGGAATCAGAAGAGACCATTGCCGTGGACGCGGAAATCACCTCTGAACCGGAGATCGTTGCGACCCCGGCAGCAGAACCTACAGCGCCACCAGCGCCTCCGGAAATAGCGGCGGCTCCAGAATCACCTGTGGCGTCAGTCAAAACTACCGGGAAGAAAATTACCCTGGAGACAGCGAACGAGCCGACCCCGGAATGGCAGCGGGATGGTTATTCAGTAGACTTCAATTCGTCTGACCTGAGTCCGCCGCTGCCGGAAGAATCGGATATTGCCCCCCCTCAAACCAGCTCGACAATTGCTTCTGCCGAGGAAAAGTTTCAGCACAGTTATTCGGTGGATTTTGAATCGTCCGATTTGAGCCCACCGTTGCCGGAAGAATCGGATTTGGCCTCGTCAGAGGCAGGCGCGTCAGCGGAGAACGAACCCCCGGTCGAATTAGCCAAGGCCGACAGTTTCCCGGCACCGGAATCCAAACCCGCGGCACCGCCGCCGGAACCGCCCGCCGTTGAAACCAAGTCCGAAACTCCGGCTGAAACAGAATCGCCGCCACAGATCACGGATACGGCAGTACCAGAAGCGGAGGCATCGGCAGCGTCCAATCTCGATGACATTCCGGTACTGAATGAAGTGGTGGCGCCGCCCGCGGGGCGCGTGTCGAAAACCAAACCTTCCAAGCCCTCCCCCAAACCATCGTTGCCCGCGCCGGACCGCGCGCGCGAAATCGTGGTGCGGGCGGTGGCCAAGCTCAATGTCGAAATGCGCAAAACCGGCAGCGCCGGGCTCGACACCAAGACCATCCTGCGGCTGCAACAGCTGATACGCCAGGAACTCGAAAAAGGCGGGGAGAAATGAAGCAACCGGATAATCAAGTGAAATAAACCCGATAACTCACTAGAATTCCGCCCCCTGTTTCAACATTTACTGTTTCCTTGAGTAGTTTTCGGGAAGGGGTAAGGTACTTTCCCGAGCATCATAAAATGAGCCAGAACCCACAAAAACCCGCTGGCGGCGACCCGACGTCCGAGAGCACCCTGAGCAAATCCTACGATCCGCACGCGATCGAAGCACGGATCTATGAAACCTGGGAGCGCGCAGGCTATTTCTCCGCCACCGGTCAGGGTGCTCCCTACTGCATCATGATCCCGCCGCCCAATGTCACCGGTAGCCTGCACATGGGTCATGCGTTCCAGGACACGCTCATGGACACGCTCACGCGCTACCACCGCATGCAGGGCGACAACACCCTGTGGCAGGCGGGCACCGACCACGCCGGCATCGCCACCCAGATGGTGGTCGAACGCCAACTCGAGGCCGAGGGCAAAACGCGCCACGACCTCGGGCGCGAGGAATTCGTCAAGCGCGTGTGGAAGTGGAAGGCCGAATCCGGCGGCACCATCACGCGCCAGTTGCGGCGCATGGGCGCCTCGCTCGACTGGTCACGCGAACGCTTCACCATGGACGAAGGGCTGTCGCGCGCGGTCACCGAAGTCTTTGTACGGCTTCACGATGAAGGTCTGATTTATCGCGGCCAACGCCTCGTGAACTGGGACCCGGTGCTGCACACCGCGGTCTCCGACCTCGAAGTCGTTTCCGAGGAAGAAGCCGGCCATCTCTGGCACATTCGTTATCCCATCGTGGGCACGAAGGAACATCTCGTTGTCGCCACCACCCGTCCGGAAACCATGCTGGGCGATACCGCCGTGGCGGTCCATCCGGAAGACGAACGCTATAAGAAATTCATCGGCAAGGTGGTCGAGCTACCGCTCACGGGCCGCAAGATCCCCGTTATCGCCGACGACTATGTAGACAAGGAATTCGGCTCCGGTTGCGTCAAGATTACTCCCGCGCATGACTTCAACGACTATGAAGTCGGCAAACGACACAACCTGCCGCTGATCAATATTTTTTCTATTGACGCACACATTGAACTATCGGGCTCTCCTTATCATGGGCTCGACCGCTTCAAGGCACGCAAGCAGCTCGTCTTGGATCTCGAAACTCAAAATCTGCTCGAAAGGGTCCAGGACCATAAACTCATGGTTCCGCGCGGCGACCGTACCGGTGCCGTGATCGAGCCTTTTCTCACTGATCAGTGGTACGTGAAGGTCGCGCCGCTCGCCGCTGAGGCCATCAAGGCGGTCGAAGATGGCCATATCAAGTTCGTGCCAGAGAACTGGACTAAGACTTACTACGAGTGGATGCGCAACATTCAGGACTGGTGTATCTCACGCCAGATCTGGTGGGGCCATCGCATACCGGCGTGGTATGACGAGAATGACAAGTTCTACGTCGGCCGCACTGAGGCCGAAGTTCGCGCCAAACACAATCTTGGCGCTCGCGTCCTGAAACAGGACGAGGATGTGCTGGATACGTGGTTTTCTTCAGCACTGTGGCCATTCTCAACCCTCGGCTGGCCGGAGCAGACCAAAGAGCTGAAAACCTTTTATCCCACGAGCGTACTGGTTACCGGCTTTGACATCATTTTCTTCTGGGTTGCACGCATGATCATGATGGGGCTCAAATTCACCGGCGAGGTTCCGTTCCAGCAGATATATATCACCGGCCTGATTCGCGATGCGCATGGTCAGAAGATGTCGAAATCCAAGGGCAATATCCTCGACCCGATCGATCTTATTGACGGCATCGATCTCGAATCGCTGGTACGCAAGCGTACCAGCGGACTGATGCAGCCGCAGATGGCGAAAAAGATTGAGCAGGCCACGCGCAAGGAGTTCCCGCAAGGCATTCCGACCTTCGGCACCGATGCCCTGCGCTTCACCATGGCCAGTCTCGCCACCCAGGGACGTGACATCAAGTTCGATCTCGGGCGTATCGACGGGTATCGCAATTTCTGCAACAAACTCTGGAACGCGGCACGCTACGTGCTGATGAACACCGAGGGTCAGGATTGCGGGGTGAGCGCAAAAATTGAACTCAATGCCGCCGATCGCTGGATTATTTCGCGCCTGCAGGAAGTCGCCGCAGAAGTGGAAATGAATTTCCGCGACTATCGCTTCGATCTTGCCTCGCAGGCGATTTACAGCTTCGTCTGGCATGAGTATTGCGACTGGTATCTGGAGCTCTCCAAGGTCGTGCTGACCGGCGTCGACAGCCGGCCGGAACAACTGCGCGGCACGCGCCGGACCCTGGTACAAGTACTGGAAACTGCGCTGCGCCTGCTGCACCCCATCATGCCCTTCATCACCGAGGAAGTCTGGCAGCGCATCGCGAAACTCGCAGGTAAGGCTGGCGCCACCATCATGCGCGAGCCCTACCCTCGGTTGGATAAAAACCTGATCGATACCGAGGCGAGCGAGGAAATGCGCTGGGCCATGGCGGTGATCACCGGCGTGCGCAACATCCGCGGCGAAATGGACATCTCTCCCGGCAAACCGCTGCCGCTAATGTTCCAGGATGGTTTCGCGGCTGACAAAAAATATCTCGAAACCAACCGTCCGTATCTTTCAGCGCTGGCGCGGGCCGAATCCATTACCTGGCTCGACAAGGGGCAGGAGGCACCCGAATCCGCCACGGCCCTGGTCGGTCACATGAAAGTACTCATTCCGCTCGGTTCACTGATCGACAAGCAGGCGGAACTGGATCGGCTTGGCAAGGAAATGGAAAAAATCGAAAAGGACCTGTCCAAGGCCAAAACCAAACTGGCCAATGCTGATTTCGTCGCGCGCGCGCCAAAAAACGTGGTTGAGCAGGAGCAAGGTCGCGTGCAACAATTTGAAACGGCACTGGTCAATCTGCGAAACCAGCGCGCCAAGGTAGAAGCGTTGCCGGGCTGAGCCGGAGGCGCATCATTATCCCTGACATTCACCACAAGGAGTCACCATGAAAACCGGTTTTGTGTTCGGCTTGCTCGCCCTCTCCCTTTCCCTGAACGCCTGGGGCAAGGAGCCAGCGAGTTTCAAGACAGACAAACAGAAATTTAGTTACACCGCAGGTTACCAAATCGGACAGAACCTGAAGCGCCAGAACCTCGACCTGGATTCCAAGACCTTTAGCCAAGGTGTGCAGGACGCAATATCTGACGCCAAGCCCCGTCTCAAAACAGAAGAAATGCAGGCGGCAGTTCAATCTCAGCAGAAAAAAGATATGGAAAAACAGGAGGTACTGATGAATAAGAATCTGGAAGCCGGACAGGCCTTTCTTGCGACCAACAAGAAAAAGGATGGCGTGATAGCACTGCCCAGCGGTTTGCAATACAAGGTCATCACCGAGGGCAAGGGCAAGCAACCCAAGAGCACCGATTCGGTTGTCGCCCACTATCGCGGTACGCTGATCAACGGCACCGAGTTCGACAGTTCTTACAAGCGCAATGAACCGGCGACTTTCCCGGTGGCGGGCGTGATCAAAGGCTGGCAGGAAGCCCTGCCATTAATGAAGGAAGGTTCCAAGTGGCAGGTATTCATCCCAGCCGATCTGGCCTATGGCGCGCGCGGTGCTGGCGCGGCAATCGGCCCGAATGAAGCGCTGATCTTCGATATCGAACTGCTTAGCGTGAAGAGCAACGCCGAAGGCGCGCAGGCCAAGGAAGATAAATAGAAAGAGATTCTCAGCCCCGGCGCTTGAGTTTATACGAGGTCATATCCTCCACCAGCGCCGGACAGGGAATAGCGTCGAGGTTGCCATATTGTCCTATTGCCTGATCGACGAGGGCATGGATATTCCTCACCTCGGCTGAATCGGCAGCACCGGAACTCAGGAGCCGCTGCAATCCCAGCAGGCCGCCAAGCTGGATTTTGACCAGCACGCTGTGGGGCATGCTGAGCAGATCGTCCTCCACCCCAAACGCGGGCAAAGCCGCGGCTTTCATTTGCTGGTATAGCTTCTCGCAGCGTAGATGAGCCTCTTCAGATGCGCAGGCAATATCCGGCCCGCCGCGTCGTGTTACCTGTTCACCCTTCTCACAGCCAAACTGTTTGGTGATCAGGGTGTTACTGAAGGCGCATTTGTACGGTTCCATGCATTCGCCTTGCCCTTGCTTACTTGGGTTTTTCGTCCGAACCGCTGATATGCCAGTCGTAGGCACAGTCCAGATGAGTGCGCACGGCAACAATGCCTCCCAATCCATCCTCAAGCATGGCGGCCAACGGTGAGCGGTTGTCGAAGCGATGATTCATCTTGTTCATCCAGATGTTTCCCATGTGCGCGTTGCGCGGATAGGACGTACGCAGGGCGTCGGCAATGCCGATCAGATGCTCGATACGCTCCATGACTGGCTCGCCTTCCGGAAACGGGGTGCCCTGACGATATTGACGCACCGCACCGGGACGCGTGCCTGCCGGCAGTGCCAGCAAGGCGATCTGGTCGGCAGCGGCGATACCCCAACTATCCAACAGACCGACAATGGCGCGGGTCAAGGCAATGCGGTCTTCCAAGTTCATTTTCTGCATGCTGAGACCAGCATGGTAAATCCCGCCAATGATGGCTGTAAACGCACATCATTCATAATGACATCCGGCCGAGTAAAGCCGTATCAGTGCTCGCGCGTGGCGAGAAAACGGATCTGCGGCCAGCGCTCCATCGTGAGATGGAGATTAACCAGCGTCGGCGCCAGATAAGTCAGGTTGCCAGCCCGATCGAGAGCGAGACGGGCCTCGCCATTGCGACGGAACTCCTCAAGCTTCTTCGGCTCATCGCAGTCCACCCAGCGCGCGGTGGTTACGTCAATGTCATCGTAGGTGCATTCCACGCCATATTCGTGCTTCAGGCGATAGGCCACCACGTCGAATTGCAGAGCACCCACCGCCCCGAGAATGAGGTCATTGCTGATCAACGGACGGAATATCTGCGTGGCGCCCTCTTCACTCAGCTGATCCAACCCCTTCTGCAGCGCCTTCATGCGCAGCGGATCACGCAGCACCACGCGCCGGAAGAGTTCGGGTGCAAAATACGGAATTCCGGCGAATTTCAGGTCCTCTCCCTCGGTGAAGGTATCCCCGATCTGGATTGTGCCGTGGTTATGCAAGCCGATAATGTCCCCGGCATAGGCCTCGTCGACCTGTTCGCGCTCGCGAGCCATGAAAGTAATCGCATTGGCGATCTGAACATCACGATTCAGGCGCACCTGATGCATTTTCATGCCTTTCACATATTTACCGGAAGTAATGCGGAAGAACGCGATGCGGTCGCGATGTTTGGGGTCCATGTTCGCCTGGATCTTGAACACGAAACCGGTCAAGGCCGTCTCGTCCGGCGCCACCGTGCGCGTGTTGGTCGTGCGTGCCAGCGGCGGCGGTGCGTGCCGCGTAAAATCATCAAGTAATTCGCGTATGCCAAAATTATTGATCGCCGAACCGAAGAATACCGGTGACAGCTCGCCGCGCAAATACTGCTCCGGATCAAACTCATGGCTAGCGCCCTTGACCAGTTCGATTTCCGTCCGCAGCTCAGTGACCTGTTCGCCGAGTATAGCGTCCAGTTCCGGATTGTTGAGGCCGCGAATAACCACGCCTTGCTGAATCTTGCCACCATGTTGCGGGCTGAAAAAATGCACGCTGTCTTGAGCCAGATGATAGACACCCTTGAAGCGCCTGCCGCTGCCAATGGGCCAGGTCACGGGTGCGCAACGTATCTTGAGCACGGTCTCAACTTCATCCATGAGTTCGACCGGATCGCGCGACTCACGATCGAGCTTGTTGATGAAGGCCATGATCGGTGTGTGCCGCAAGCGGCAGACTTCCATCAGCTTGATGGTGCGCTCCTCCACGCCCTTCGCCCCGTCGATCACCATCAGCGCTGAATCCACGGCCGTGAGCGTGCGATAAGTATCCTCGGAAAAATCCTCGTGGCCGGGCGTATCGAGAAGATTAATGATGTAGTCCTGATAGGGAAATTGCATCACCGAGGAGGTCACGGAGATGCCGCGCTGTTTCTCGAGCTCCATCCAGTCGGACGTGGCATGCCGCGCCGCCTTGCGTCCCTTGACCGAACCCGCAAGCTGGATCGCGCCACCGAACAGCAACAGCTTTTCGGTAAGCGTGGTCTTGCCCGCGTCGGGATGAGAGATGATGGCGAACGTGCGACGCCGGGCGATCTCGGACAGGAAATCGGTCATGCCTGATATGAGAAAAATTGAGGCGTGCGATTATACAAAAAAGAAACCCCGCCATGGGCGGGGTTTCCAAACAGACGGCTTATGCCAGTCTTAGGCGTCGACGACAACCTTGGTTGCCTGCATGCCTTTCGGACCCTTCTGGGACTCGAAGCTCACGCTCTGCCCCTCAGCCAGGGACTTGAAACCGCTGCCCTGGATGACGGAGTGATGCACAAACACATCTTCGCCGCCATCCTGCGGTTTGATGAAGCCAAAGCCCTTTGAATCGTTGAACCACTTAACTGTACCAGTACGCATTAAATAACCTCGAATAAAAGTTGGTGTTGTGATGCAGAGCGTGAAAGGAATTTACGGGAGTGATCTAAGTTGCGGATCCACCGAAATACTGACAACAAACTGCAGTCAGGTAAAATATAGCCGATCATTTGGCGAAATGCCACAAATTGATGACTTGAGGGGTCCCGCCCCTGGCAAGGGCCGGCCGGGCGTCAGACCCCGCGCCACAAGGCACGCAGGCGGAATCGCGCCCGCATCGGGAAATCCAGTATCCCGCGGTGCCGGCGCACCTCGCGCAGATATAGCTTGGCGACCCGAAAACCGAGACGGAATGAGCGTCGAAAATATTCGACCTTGGTCAACTGGCCGCCCTTCAAGGCATGCTCGAAACCGGCATTGAAACGGGTCTCCCGCAGAGAAGGCGGTATTCGCAATCCTATGTCACGCGGCGTCGGATAGGTATGCAACATGATGACCTCCTGCATCAAGGGGCTTATTTTAAATATAGACTCTCACCAACCCGGTTGCTGCCTTGTGTCCTGGTCGGGTCTTTGTAATATCGTAAAACACGGCCAATTCCCCTTACGTCTTCGACGCCACGGCGGATAATTTCCACAAGTTGGTGCTGGAAAATTCCGACAAAGGTCCGGTGCTGGTGAACTACTGGTCGCCACGTGCCGGCCCGTGCCTGATGCTGATGCCGCGCCTCGTCCGCCTCGCCACCGAGTTTGGCGCGAGCTTTCTGCTCGTGATGTTAAACACCGATGACCTCGGGCGTCTGGCGCGTGAGCACGGCGTCAACAGTCTTCCCACGGTCAAGGTGTATCGACGCGGCAAAGTGGTCGACACGCTGCATGGCGCCGAGTCAGAAACGATATTGCGCAAGTTCATATCTAAACACGTGTAATATCGCTGCCCGAAGAAACCCGACAACATCCGGAAATCCGCATTCTGTCCACACATGTGGGCTTTATCCGCACGTCACAGGACGCCCCGCCCATCGAAACGCTCGAACGCGCTGTTACTGATAATCCCGATGACCTCGAGACACGTTACAACTGTGCGCGGTCAATATGACACAGGACAATTTTGAAGAAGCCATGAAACAGTTGCTGGAAAACGTCCGACGCGACAATACGTTTCGTCATCAGGCCGGTCGTGACGGCTTGTTCGCCATTTTCAGTCTGCTGGGTAAGGATGACGAGCGTGTTCAACGGTACCGCACCCTGCTGAACCAGGCGATGCCCTGGATTGGGGCAGTAAACCAACTAATCTTTTCTCGCACATTTGTATGTGCGCCTTCTCCCAATAAAACATCAATTTACTGATACCTCGACGGTCAAAAGTGGCCGTTCGTCGGTCGCGAGGCATAACCCGATACCTTCATCGTCTATATATCAATAGGTAGATGAAAATAAGGGGTCATTTTCAGGGGGTTCCATGTCAGCCAGATCCACGTGTTTATTTCTGATTCTATTCCTGTCGATGTCGGGCATACCGGCATTCAGCGCCGGCCTGGAAGACGCCGATGAGCGACTGTTCAAGGTGCAATTGGCGATGGCGGAGAATGGCAGCTCACGGGCGCAGTATTATCTGGGCGAAATGCACGAAAACGGATTGGGCACCAAGCAGAACGTCGACGAGGCATTTAAATGGTACGCCAAGGCCGCGGAACAAGGCGACTCCCTGGCCAAGCGGAAAATCGCGCTTCGTCGGGAGATCATCAGTGAGATACAGAAGGAACAAGAAGCCGAGAAAACGAAATCTCCCAGAACCACTGTATTCTCAGGGAAACCAGACAACGTGTCCCGAAAAAACAACATCTCGACGCCAGTGACTGTGGCACAGACTGATCACGCCCGGCAGACGGAAGACAGCATCAAGGCCGCAGAGAAAGCAAAACGACGTGCCGCGGTACGCGCAATGATTCTCGAGCGCATGCGTCATCCGGTTGGCGAGCTGTTTGAATAACTACTGCTGATCGGTGTTTAAAGCAGGTTTACGCCACATCACCAAGGCGGCGCTTGGGCGCATCCGAGCTCTTGACGATTTCATCTACCAGCCCGTCATCTATCCATAAAAATACCGCTCGCGTTACCGCGGAAACGGTGTACATACGAGGCTTGAGGCAGGAGACCGGGTTACTGGCCGTGGGTGTGCCGCCCTCGATGTTTTTCGGCACACCGTCAGCCGCCACCAACTGCACGGTTCCGTCGACGAGATAGAGATTCCAGGTGTCCTTCGTTCCCCTTTCGAGCAACTGCGTTCCGGGCGGCACTTTATATACCAGGCATTGCTCGGCAAGCATTTCCAGCTTGCCATGATCCAGCTCGCGAAAGCGGGTGAATAGCTTCAGAATCTGTGGATCTGCCGGCTCCGGATGACCAAGCAGCGATGAGCCGATATTCCTGATAAGAGCACTATCGCTGGCATGGCCCGCCACTTTACCGTCAGACTTTGAATTCAGCGTTACCTGGCGTTCTGCGCGTTTGCCGACATCTCCATAAGGATCGTTGGTTGTTTCAGCATTCGCGCTTACGGCATTGCGGCGGATATCCTCAATCAACGTAAATTCCGCGGACTTGCGCATGCCTTTCTTGACGATGCCCTGGTAAATCTTGTCTTTGAGAATGGCAATCTCGGGTGTATGACGCTTGCCCATCGGGATACCGGCCAGCAAATTGAGAATTTCAACCACCGGCGTTTCCCGATCGGCCGGCGTTACCGGACGATCAAGAATCGCCGCATATTTTTCCAGCGTCGCACCTCTGTCATAAAGAACAGGGCAATACACCGGCATATCGGGACTTGAAACATCCTTGTAGTCAAGGAAAATCTCCATGCCACGGTATATGCTTTTTTCCCGATTCTTTTTTTGAAATGAGGTTAGATCGATTTCTGCTGTCATCCCTGAAACGGGGTATAGCCGCCGGGCAATATTTCTTTCAAGGAACAAGGTCTCAAACCCCCATGGCCTTTTCTCCGGCGTCCGGTGAATAATGGCCAGACGGAAATTTCCCTGCATGGGATTTTGCAGATAGGTCATCAGGAAACGGCGATTGTATTCGGCAAAGGCCTCGGTGAGCTTGGCGTCCACGACAAATTTCTTGTCCTGGTCATGCGTACCAAGCTGACCGTCGGGTGTCAGCACATAGAACCCGATCAATCCGGTAAATGTTTCGACCGTTTTCATATTTTCATTATTACCCAAGACAGAAATTTCATTCTCCGTCGATGCCGAAACACAAAATCCGCAAACCGCCGGCAGCGGGTTTGCGATCCTGATCCGGCCTGATCCCTGCCGTTTCAATTACCTCATTACTTAAGCTTAGGTAAAAGCAAGGAACATGCCAGGAACACCCTGATTTACCGATGTTTTTCTGCGACGTATTGCATGAAAAGCCCGGATAACTAAGGGAATTTTCAGGCGAGGAACTGATGGGTGGTGGGTGCTACGGGGCAAAAATCGTCATGCGACACAAATGTCGCCCATAGCCGCCCAAATAGGGCACGGTCACAAGGGCCGACAACTTCAGGGGACAAAACGGCCACGGAGTTAGCGAAGCGGGACAACGGGTACGCTAGCGAACGCTTACTCGACGCGACACGCCTCGGTGAAATCCAGTCGTGGACCACGCGGGTGTATACGGGAGACATCCGCATGACCGATGGCGCAGATGAAATTCGACATTACTTTTCCATCGGGGAAGAATTCCGCGTCCAGTTTTTTCTTGTCAAAACCCGACATTGGTCCACAATCGAGGCCGAGGCTGCGCGCCGCCAGAATAAAATAGGCGCCTTGCAGCGAACTGTTGCGAAAGGCGGTTTCCTGGATTTTCTCCGGCTTGCCCGCAAACCAGGATCTTGCCTCGAGGTTGTGCGGGAACAATTGAGAAAGCTTTTCATAAAACTCCATATCCATGCCGATAATAGCTACGACGGGCGCCGTCATGGATTTATCGACATTGCCAGAATCCAGGCAGGGTTTGAGACGTTCCTTGGCCTTCTGGCTGCGTACGAAAACCAACCGCGCGGGTGTACAATTTCCGCTCGTAGGGCCCCATTTCATCAGATCGTAAAGATTATGGAGCATGTCGTCGCTGACCGGCTTATCGAGCCAGTAACTGTGGCTGCGGGCAGAGCGAAACAAAGTATTCAGCGCGTCATCGCTGAGAGGTTTAGTGCTCATGGTGTCTCCAATCATGGAATGCCATGTCTATTTATCAGATAACCAACATTCATTCAAAGAATGTCCACGAATAATCCATTGGAATCCGGCATCCAAGACCCCATTAAGAGTTTTTAACCATACAAGGAAATCATGTCATTCATTCAGCAGGCCATCCTGACCAAAAAAGCAGCACTCGCCGACACCATCAGCGAACCGATGGCAAGGCTCGGCAACCGCTGCGCCGACGTCTGGCCTGACGCGGGCGCGCTTGATCGTCTCCTGGGCGAGGCGATTGGGTCAATCCCCCACTGTCATCTGCTCTATGCCTGGGACCTCAACGGCATCGAAATATCGTCCATGGTCCAGGCCGGCGGCGCCGACCCCTCTTGGCGCGGACGCGATCTGTCGCAACGCCCCTACCTGAAAAACCACCTGCCATTCAAGGGCGTGATGCTGTCGTCGGTGTACATGAGCCAGTATCTGCCCAAGCAGTGCATCACCGCGCTGCAGGCCGTGACAAAAGACAACAACCTGCTTGGCTTCATCGCCGCGGATTTCGCACTGGACGATCTGCTGCATGACTCACGCCTGACGGCGCCCGAAATGCACTGGCAGCAGTTCCGTGGCGATCCCGCCGTGCGCGGCACGATGTTCATGCAGGAACGCGTACCCAGCCTGCTGGACCAGCGCATTGACGAGGTACTCGATCTCATACACCGCCTGATGTGCGACCACGGCGTGTTTCACAGCAAGATTCACTTTTCCAGCGGGCGCTGTTCTTTGTGGCTGTTTAACGACCCCTATAACTACCGGCTGCACCGGGTGGACGAAATCATCAATCCGGATTTCTGCCTGGCCTACCCGGTTTGCCCTTATCCAGAGAACGCCAAGGTCTCGCCGGATCAGATCCGACAAGTCCTGGATGAGCTCAAGGCCCTGCGTTTTGCCGATGAAACCATTTACCTGCGCTCCAGTTCCATCAACATCATGAACGGTCTGGTGGGTCTTACCTTCTCCTGCGACGGCTCACACTACATGCCGGTCGAGGAATTCCTGGAGAAGGACCTCTCTTTCTGGCTCGGTTCGCTCAATATCAAACCAGAAGTTGCTGCGATTTGATCCACAGCCTAGCGGCACTTGAAATACGTCTAAGTAATGATGCCAGTCGCATGTGTTTGACCGTTTCTCTTCCGGATTTGTCTATACTTGGAATCGGGTGCAGTCAAAAATCACCCACTTGAGTCTACGGATGTCCGGTACCTCGAACGTGCAGTAACCGAACGGGAGGTAGACGATGAAGACGGTAAATTTGCAGCTCATCACCATTGATCTGGAGAACGGGCAACAAGGGGTTTTCATTGGTTTCCCCCTGATCACGGAGGAAAACAGCGAATTGGACAGTCAGGTGGAGGAGATCTGGTTTTCCAATATACAGGAAATTCCGGACGACCTTAGCGTCAAAAAACTCATGTCTCTGATCGCGATACAGCTCTGCCGGTGTAGAGCCTCACTGCAATAACGGCTGATCGCGATCTTCGCGTTTTTCTCCGCCGGTCACACCGGCCTGAAGCTTCTTTTTTCGCATTACATCTCTATGCTCATCTTGTCGGCCCGGAACAAGCCCACCAGTGTTTTAGCGTCCATAATTTCACCCGCCCGCGCCTTTGCCAGGGCCTTGGCAAAGGGAACCCAGTGCACCTCAAATACCTCATGGGCCTCAGCGCTGGCCGACACTTCGCTGAGATTACGCGCCAGGAACAGATGCACGACTTCCGTGAAAACACCGGGTGAACTGATGATTTTACCCAAGGGTTCCCAGCGAGTAGCCAGCACACCGGCCTCCTCCTGCAACTCACGTTGCGCGCTAGTGAGCGGCGATTCACCAAGATCCAGCTTGCCGGCAGGCAACTCCCACAGCCATCCGCCGGCGGCATGCCGGTACTGGCGCAGCAGGCAAACCTGATTTTCAGAATCCAGAGCCACGACAGCCGCACCGCCCGGGTGTCGCACGATTTCCAGCTCGGCAACCGCGCCATTGGGGAGTGTCACCTGCTCAAGATAGAGATCGATGATTTTTCCACGGTAAACAAGCGTTTCTCTGTCAGCCACTTTTCCCCCTCGGCAGTGTGAATCGAGACGTTAATTCTATCGGCAAAAGCTATTTTTGACTGCCGCCAGATGAACAGTGGGATAAGCGGAAGGCAACAGGTAAAATCGACCATACCCTGTTCCTCGAGAGATATCGTGTTCGTGTTAGGGAACAACAGCGCCAATCACCGGACAAAAGAAATTATGCCTTATCGTCTATCCACGCTGCTTGTTGTCGGTATATTGGCAACTTTTCTCGGTGCCTGTGCCACGGTGCCCGAAACCGGTCGCTCGCAATTACTTCTCGTCAGCCCGGCCCAGGAAACTCAGCTCGGTCTCCAGGAGTTTGAAAAACTCAAGAAGTCCGTGCCCATCTCCAAAGATGCGGCGGCCAACGCACAATTACAACGCGTCGGTCAGCGCATCGCCGCCGTGGCGCCGCTGCCCAATGCACAATGGGAATTCGTGCTGTTCGAAAAATCCGACACCCCTAACGCGTTCTGCCTGCCCGGGGGCAAGGTTGGCATCTACAGCGGCATTCTTCCCATCACAAAAGACGATGCCGGGCTGGCAACCGTCATCGGGCATGAAGTCGCGCATGCCGTGGCGCGCCACGGTGCCGAGCGCATGTCCGAAGGCATGATGCTTCAAATCGGCGGCCAGCTGCTGGAACAGGCGACGCTCGGCCGCTCTAATACCAGTCGCGTGCTGTTGCAGCAGGCCTATGGGATCGGCGCCACCATTGGCGTGGCGCTACCGCATTCGCGCGGGCAGGAACTGGAGGCGGATCGTCTTGGAGTTTTGTACATGGCGCGCGCCGGCTATCAACCGCGCGAGGCGCTCGGTTTCTGGAGGCGCTTTGCGGAATACAAGGAAAAAAAAGGTGGCGGAAAACAGGTCGAGTTTCTCAGCACGCACCCGCTCGATGAACAGCGTATCCGGCAAATCGAAGGCATCATCCCGCAAGCCGAGATGGAATACCGGAAACCCTGAAGGTCCTCCCGGACTATCGGTCCCGGACAGTCAGGTCCCGTGCGAGAATAATCGCGTCTTCGCGGCCCTGGCGCGCTGGGTAATAGCTCTTGCGCAACCCGACTTCGTCGAATCCCAACTTGGTGTAAAGCTTGTAAGCAGCGGCGTTGGACAGCCGCACTTCCAGCAACGCCACACGCGCCTTGTTCTGCCGGGCAAAATCGAGCAGGAACAGCACCATGCCCTCGCCCAGCCCCTGTCGCTGATAATCCGGGTGAATACAGATATTCAGGATATGGCACTCACCCACGGTCACCGTCATGATGCCGTACCCAATAATTCCTTCCTGAGGGGATTCGTAGACATAACAATGGCAGCCCACACGCAGACAATCGCGGAAAATGGGCAGAGTCCAGGGAAATTCGTAGGCGAAATTTTCCACCTCCATCACCGCCGCCAGGTCATGCCCGGTCATGGGACGCAGCAAGGGCAGGTTTGAAATGACGACAGCACTCATGATTTTTCCATCTCGGCCTTGGCACGGCAGAGGTCGTCCCAGACCTTGCGCTTGTCGACCGGGTTGCGCAGCAGATAGGCCGGGTGATACGTCACAAACAGCGGCGTGCCGTGGTAGGACAACTTTTGCCCGCGTAATTTCCCCAACGGGACGTCAGTCTTGAGCAGGCTGTGCGCGGCATGCCGTCCGAGCGCCACGATCAGGCGCGGCTTGATCAGCCCAATCTGGCGCTGCAGATACGGTTCGCATTGCGCCACCTCTTCCGGCTGTGGATCACGGTTGCCGGGAGGACGACAATTATGCACGACGCCACCGGCAGTCACGAAGTTGTGTGTCTCCTCAACGTCAATGCAGAAGAAGGTCTTGTCCGTGCGCGGTCGATCGGTGATATCCTCGATTTCAAAGTCGTCGTAGAACACTTCGGCCGGCCCGAGAGACAGACGGTCAGGGCAAAACGGGATGCGGCGAGCAACCTCAGGATGCAGCTTGTAGCGCATCGTGGGAGGAACATAAGGCGCGATTTGCTCGGAAAGCGCTCTCGTCGTCTCCACATCGAAATATAACCGCCCACGCGCCGCCTTGGCGCGAAGGCCGAGCTGTGACAGTCCCTGCTGCAGAATCAGCAAATCCTCTTCAGGGAAACCGCAAGTGGCAATCTCAGCAAGCGGCTGCCGCCTCGGGCGAATCCGCGTGTAACCATCATCCATGAACCAGAACGCCAGCATCCGTTCGTTAAGCTGCGTCGCCATCCACGCTGGAACGCGTTTTCTGGAGGGATAGAAGTCCTTGCGAAGAATCCGCAGGGCGCGGTGCGCCAGAGTCCTGACCTGTATTACCGGATATGTCTTCTGTCCGCCGACCACGGCGGAGACGGAAAGCTCATCCACCCGTGGATCGAGCTCCTTGAGCAGATCGGCCTTGAACAGAGCATATTCACGTTGAACCGCCGAATGACCGAACGAGAGCATGGTCTTGTCCGCGGCCAGATATCCGTCACCGAGCAGCGTGCCACACACAACGTCAAAAACGAGTGGACTCAGTCCCTGCCCTGTGGCGATCCGATCACCAGGTTGCAGGGCTTCCACGGCAACAAAGCCGCGTTGTGTGAGAACCTCATGGTCCCCCGTTAACTGTATACCCACCCGGCTCTTGCCCGCGTTTTTTGCCAAGCGATAGGTCATGCGGAAAACGCGCCGGTTGCCGAGCGGTGATTCGTGCCAACCGGTGACACGGCGCGGCACCAGCCGGCCGACCGCATCCGCGGACATCACCAAACCGTCATAGCGGGAACGAACCAAACGGCCAATCCGCTCCCAAGAACCGTCGCCGAGCTGAACCAGGGCGTTGTACCTCAGACATTTCAAGACGTTCGCTATATAGACCTCCTCACGCTTCAGGCCCAGTGCAAACAGAATCGCATTCAGCAGCTGACCGGCCTTGCCCACGAACGGCTCGCCCTGCCTGTCCTCTTCCGCCCCGGGAGCCTCGCCGATGAACATCCACTTGGCCTGGCGATGACCGACACCGAAAACCGTTTGCGTGCGCGTGGTGTGCAACGAACACTTTGTGCACGCGCGCACTTCCGCTTCCAGCTTTGTCCAGTCCTGGGTGTTGGTTGTGTCACTTGGCGCTCTGGACAGAACCGGTTCAATGGCTGTTTCCGGTGCGGCCAAATCCGGTGTATGACGCGGTTCCCAGCGCGTAATGCCGAGCGCGTCGAGATACTGCCGACGACGTATCTCCTCCTGTACGTTCATGGCTTTAAGCATAAGGCAGTGTCATGGAATAACAAGATTATATCGGCTGGCCCACCTGCGGGTGCGTGCGCTCCGCCGGTGCAACCAGCTTGTTCAGGGCATTGAGATAGGCCTTCGCAGAAGCGATTACAATGTCGGTATCCGCCCCATGGCCATTCACAATGCGCCCGCCCCTTTCCAGACGCACCGTCACCTCGCCCTGTGAATCGGTGCCACTGGTGATGTTGTTAACCGAATAAAGGAGCAACTGGCCCTGGCCACCCGCGATGCTGTCGATCGCCTTGAACGCGGCGTCCACCGGGCCGCTGCCCGGCGCACCCGCCTGCTTTTCCGAGCCGTTGACGGCCAGCGTGATATTGGCAAAAGGCGTCTCGCCGGTCTGGGAACAGACCTTGAGCGATACCAAGCGGAAGTGTTCATTTTCCAGCTCCAGATCGGTCTCGGTCACCAGCGCCTGCAAATCCTCGTCGAAGATTTCGTGTTTCTTGTCAGCCAAATCCTTGAATCGCTCGAACGTCGCGTTCAGCTCCTGCTCGGTCTTGAACACGATGTTCAATTCCTTGAGGCGGCTCTTGAAGGCGTTGCGCCCGGAATGCTTGCCGAGCACCATGCGATTCGCGATCCAGCCGACGTCCTCGGCGCGCATGATTTCGTAGGTCTCGCGCTTCTTGATAACGCCGTCCTGGTGAATACCGGACTCGTGCGCGAAGGCATTGGCCCCCACAATGGCCTTGTTGGGTTGCACCGGAAAACCGGTGATGCTGGATACCAGACGGCTCGCAGGAACGATCTGGGTAGCATCAATACGCGTGTCGCAAGAGAAGATATCGCGACGCGTACGCACCGCCATGACTACCTCCTCCAGTGATGCGTTACCGGCACGCTCGCCCAACCCATTGATGGTGCATTCCACCTGGCGCGCCCCGTTCAGTACCGCTGAGAGCGAATTGGCCACTGCCAATCCAAGATCGTTGTGGCAATGTGTCGACCAGATGGCCTTGTCTGCATTCGGCACACGTTCGATCAGGGTCTTGATGCGCTCCCCCCAGACATGGGGAATGCTGTAGCCAACGGTATCGGGCACATTGACGGTCCTGGCACCGGCGGCAATCGCGGCCTCGAACACACGACACAGGAAATCCATTTCGGAACGCACGGCGTCTTCGGCCGAGAATTCCACGTCGTCTGTGTATTGACGCGCGCGCTTCACCATGGACACCGCGCGTTCGAGCACCGCGTCCTCCGTCATGCGCAACTTGTGTTGCATGTGGATCGGGCTGGTGGCGATAAAGGTGTGGATGCGGCCGCGCTTTGCCGGCTTGAGGGCCTCGGCGGCGCGATCGATGTCTTTCTCCACGGCGCGCGCCAGGGCACATACGGTGCTGTCTTTCACTTCTTCGGCCACCGCCTTCACGGCCTCAAAGTCACCGGGGCTGGCCACCGGAAATCCGGCCTCGATAATGTCCACGCGCATACGTTCCAGCACCTTGGCGATGCGCACTTTTTCCTCGCGCGTCATGGAGGCGCCAGGGCTCTGTTCGCCATCGCGCAATGTCGTATCAAATATGATTAACGGATCGTTCATGGTCTTCTCTCTGCGAAAATGTAGCCCTGCTTCGCTCGTCTTGTCATCATAATAGTAGGCATGATTCTTTCAAATCATGCGGGCTAAAAACAGGTTCTGGGTTGCGTATTATATTCCTCGCCAGGAAGGGGGTTAATTTGCGCCTAGCGGCGCAGCAGCAGTCGGGAAGACAGCGCAGAAGGCGCACAAACCGGCGACACCACGTGGCGGTGCTGCCGGGTGCTGAAGAGAATGGAGGATTGGCCCTGCATGGTCAAAGCTTAAATCAAAGCTCGACAAATTTAAACCCGGCCGTGGGGGTGTTTTTCAGGATGGTCCTCTTTCTCC
Source organism: Sulfuricaulis sp. (assembly GCF_024653915.1). NCBI lineage: Bacteria > Pseudomonadati > Pseudomonadota > Gammaproteobacteria > Acidiferrobacterales > Acidiferrobacteraceae > Sulfuricaulis > Sulfuricaulis sp. The sequence goes on from NZ_JANLGY010000020.1 coordinate 28,554, forward strand.
CGGCGCGCACGCCGGAACAGAAACGCCATCGGGCCGGATAGCGCGTACACGAGGAAGGTCAGGAACAGCACCTGCGGGGGATCCTGGAACAGCAACACAAACACCAGCGGCAGTGTCAGGATAGTCATAAATGATACCCGCCCGCGCAAATTCACGTCCTTGAAGCTGCGGTAGCGAATATTGCTCACCATCAGCACGCCGGCCACGACAGTCACGATCAGCGCCGCAATGCTGATCTCCCGACCCGGCACGCCATTGGCGTGCAACACCCAGACCAGACCGACCACCACGGCCGCGGCCGCCGGACTCGGCAGGCCACGGAAAAATCGCTTGTCCGCTATGCCAACTTGCGTGTTGAAACGAGCCAGTCGCAAACCAGCGGCAGCCGTGTAAATAAAGGCCGCCAGCCACCCGAGTTTACCCATGCCGGAGAGCGCCCATTCATACATGATGAGCGCGGGCGCAAGCCCGAAGGACACCATGTCCACCAGACTGTCGTATTCAGCGCCGAAATCGCTTTCCGTGTGGGTCATTCGCGCAATCCGCCCGTCGAGAGCGTCCAGAATCATCGCGATAAAAATGGCGAGGGGCGCGTACTCGAAACTGCCGTTCATTGCCTGCACGATGGCATAGAAACCGGCAAAGAGACTGGCCGTGGTGAACAGGCTCGGAAGAATATAAATACCCCGACGCCGTTGCTTCTCCTCGGGGGCGGGTGTGTCGTCAAAACGATCCATTATTTCTCCTGCGCCGGCGGCGCAAAGCGGGCGATTACGTCGACGGCGCCCTTCACCTTGTCACCCAGTGAAACCTCGAGTTGAGCGTTTCGTGGAAGATAGACATCCACACGTGACCCGAACCGGATGAATCCATAACGTTCGCCACGCGCGATCCGTGCGCCCGGCTGTACATAACAGAGTATACGCCGTGCAATCAGACCGGCAACCTGCACCACCACAATATCCTGACCGTCATCGGTCCGTATCCACAAGGCATTGCGCTCATTGTCGAGAGAAGCCTTGTCGAGGGCCGCATTAACGAATTTGCCCGTGCTGTACCAGCGTTCCATGATTTTGCCTGCGACCGGGCTGCGGTTGGAATGAACGTTGAAAACGTTCATGAATACACTCACACGCCGGGCCGGGCGCTTGAGATAAGGATCCTCGACTTCGCCGAGCGCGATTACCTTTCCGTCTGCGGGACAGATCACAACGCCGGAAATATCGGGAATTTGACGAGGAGGATCGCGGAAGAACTGAACGATAAAAACCAGAATTATCCAGAATGGTGCCGCCCACACGGGTCCGGCGAAATAATGCACGCCCAGCGCCACGCCTGTGGCAAACACCATGTGCCACTGGCCCTCACGGGCCAGTATGGGGTAGCTCCCGTTAGTCATATTCGAATATGAGTGTTTACCACGGAGATCGCAGGGTTCGCAGAGAGAAATTAAGAAAAAAAACTCTGCGCTCTCTGCGTCCTCTGCGGTGAAATTTATTAGTTTCTAGATTTATCGACGATGCGGCTGGCCTTGATCCAGGGCATCATGTCGCGCAGTTTGCCGCCGACCTCTTCGATCGGGTGCTTGGCAGCTTGGGCGCGCATTTCCGGAAAACGCTTGCCACCGGTTTCGTTCTCGGCCATCCATTCCTTGGCGAACTGACCGGACTGGATTTCCTTGAGAATCTTTTTCATTTCGGCCTTGGTCTGTTCGTTCACGATGCGTGGGCCGCGAGTGTAGTCGCCGTACTCGGCGGTGTTCGAGATCGAATAGCGCATGTTGGCAATACCACCCTCGTACATGAGGTCCACAATGAGTTTCAGCTCGTGCAGGCACTCAAAGTACGCCATCTCGGGCGGATAACCCGCCTCCACCAATGTCTCAAAACCGGCCTGCACCAGATGCGTAGCGCCGCCACACAACACCGCCTGCTCACCGAAAAGATCGGTCTCGCACTCGTCCTTGAATGTGGTCTCGATAACACCGGCACGCCCGCCACCGATAGCCGAGGCATAGGAAAGCGCCACGTCACGAGCTTTGCCGCTGGTATCTTGTTTAACTGCAATCAGGCAGGGGACGCCGCCGCCCTGCGTAAAAGTCGAGCGCACCAGATGGCCCGGACCCTTGGGCGCGATCATAATGACATCGAGATCGGGACGCGGCTGAACAAAACCGAAGTGAACCGAGAAACCGTGGGCCACGGCCAGTGTCGCGCCCTTTTTAAGGTTCGGCTCGACGCTTTCCTGATAGATTTTCTTATGCTGTTCGTCCGGCGCGACAATCATGACCACGTCCGCGCCCTTGACCGCCTCGGGAACGCTCTTCACGGTCAAACCGGCGTTCTTCGCTTTCTGAACCGAGGCAGAGTCTTCGCGCAAGCCAACGGTCACGCCCACACCGCTGTCTTTGAGATTCTGGGCGTGCGCGTGGCCCTGAGAACCGTAGCCCACGATGGTGACTTTTTTTCCGCGGATGAGCGAAAGGTCGGCGTCTTTGTCGTAAAAGATTTTCATGATTAATGACCTCTATATATTTATGTAACCGCTGATAAACGCAGATTAACGCGGATTAAAAAATAAAATCAGAATTTAGATGCTTATATCCGCGTTAATCTGCGGTTTCAAAATCAATATTAAACTCGCAGGCTTTTCTCTCCGCGGGCAATACCGGAAACACCGGAACGTACCACCTCGATAATGCCATTGTGATTGACGGCCTTAACGAAGGCATCCAGCTTTTCGCTGGTATCGGTAAGCTCAATTGTGTAAGTAGCGTCAGACTCATCGATGATGCGTCCCTGATAATCCTTGATCAGCTGGCCGACCTTGGCGCGAGCGGCGCCACTGGCATTCACCTTGATCAGAAGCATTTCACGTTCGATATGCTGCCCTTTCGTGAGATCGACCAGCCTGACCACGTCCACCAGCTTGTTAAGCTGCTTGGTGATCTGCTCGATGACATCTTCCGAACCGCTGGTCACCAACGTCAGGCGCGACAGGGTGGCATCTTCGGTGGGCGCCACGGTAAGCGATTCGATATTGTAGCCGCGCGCGGAAAACAGGCCCGCCACGCGCGACAGCGCGCCCGACTCGTTTTCCAGCAACATGGAAATCGTGTGGCGCATCAGGCCAGCTCCCGGTCGGTCGGCACCACTGCCTTGCAAGGCTTCAAATGCATTTCATGCTGTCCCTTGCCGGCCGCGATCATGGGGTAGACGTTCTCGGTCTGGTCGGTAATGAAATCCAGAAACACCAGACGATCTTTCATTTTTAGCGCTTCCTTGATAGCGCCTTCCACGTCGCCCGGTTTCTCGATCTTGAACCCGACATGTCCGTAGGCCTCGGCCAGCTTCACGAAGTCGGGCAGGGCATCCATGTAAGAATTCGAATAACGCCGGTCATAAAAGAATTCCTGCCACTGACGTACCATGCCCATGTAACGATTATTGAGATTCACAATCATGATCGGCAGATCGTACTGCTTGCAGGTGGAGAGTTCCTGGATGCACATCTGGATCGAGGCCTCGCCGGTGACGCAAGCCACCGTCGCCTCGGGGAAGGCGAGTTTCACGCCCATGGCAGCCGGCAGTCCGAAACCCATGGTGCCAAGACCGCCGGAATTGATCCAGCGCCGCGGCTTGTCAAACTTGTAATACTGCGCCGCCCACATCTGGTGCTGACCGACATCGGAAGTAATGTAGGCATCGCCTCCGGTGATTTCGTAAAGCCGTTCGATAACGTACTGCGGCTTGATGAGCTTGCTGTCGTGGTCGTAGTCGAGGCAATTCATGGCGCGCCATTTGTCTATCTGCTGCCACCAGGCTGCCAGCGCCGTCTGATCGGGTTTCTGTATTGAGGCCTTGATCAGCCTGATCATCTCGCGCATCACCGATTCCGCGCCGCCCACCACGGGAACTTCCACCGGGACATTCTTCGAGATCGAGGCCGGATCCACGTCGACATGAATAATGCGCGCATGCGGGCAAAATTTGTTGAGATCGCCAGTGACGCGGTCGTCGAAGCGCGCGCCGATGGCGATCAGCACATCGCATTCGTGCATCGCCATGTTGGCTTCATAGGTGCCGTGCATGCCGAGCATGCCGACGAAGAGCGGGTCGGTCGCAGGGTAGGCGCCCAACCCCATGAGCGTGTTGGTGCAGGGGTAAGCGAGCAAGCGAACCAGCTCGGTCAACGCCGCGGAGGCCTCACCAAGCACAATCCCGCCGCCGGTGTAGATCATCGGGCGCTTGGCCGCGAGCATCAGATCCACGGCCTTTCTGATCTGCCCCGGATCACCTTCATTCACCGGAGCATAAGAACGCATGGAGACACTCTTGGGATAGGCGTACTCACATTTATGCGCGGTAATATCTTTCGGGATATCCACCAGCACCGGGCCGGGGCGGCCGGTGGTGGCGATGTAGAACGCCTTCTTCACCGTGGCCGCGAGGTCCTTCACGTCCTTCACCAGAAAATTGTGCTTCACGCACGGGCGCGTGATGCCGACTGCGTCCACTTCCTGGAACGCGTCATCTCCAATGAGGCTGGTGGCCACCTGACCGCTGAACACCACGAGCGGGATGGAATCCATGTACGCCGTGGCGATGCCGGTGATGGTGTTGGTCACACCCGGACCGGAGGTGACGAGCACCACGCCGGGGCGGCCGGTGGCGCGCGCATAGCCGTCGGCCGCGTGCGCCGCGCCCTGCTCATGCCGCACCAGAATGTGTTTTACCTTGTCCTGCCTGTAGAGCGCGTCGTAAATGTGCAAGGCCGCGCCGCCAGGGTAGCCGAAGACATGTTCCACGCCTTCGTCAGCCAGGCAACGGACAAAAATATCTGCGCCAGTTAATTCCACAAAAACCTCAGGGAAATAAAAACCCGCGTACGCCCCAAACCGGGCGCGCGGGCCTTGGCGGTTGCCGGTTTAAAATAAGAAATTACTTATAAGTATCCGCAGGGTCAATAGCGAAGAGCCACAAACAGCGGTTTATTACTGTCGGCGCCAGCTGGTCCGGCCACCGGCATCCTCCAGAATGACTCCCTGAGCCTTGAGTTCGTCGCGCAAGCGGTCCGATTCGGTCCAATTCTTGTTCTTGCGCGCCTCTGAACGCCGGGTAATCAGGGTCTCGATTTGCGCATCGCTCAGGCCACCGGCGGCACCACCACGCAAAAAGGCCTGGGGGTCCAGCTGTAAAAGACCGAGTATCCCGCCCATGCGACGCAGGGCCGCACCCAGCGGAGCGGCCGCCGTTGAGCCATCCTCGCGTAGCTTGTTGATGACACGCGCCAGCTCAAACAACACCGCGAGCGCACCGGGCGTATTGAAGTCGTCATCCATGGCGGCTTGAAACTTGTCCTCGTACTCCGCTGCTGCCCCTCCCTCATCAGCCGGAGTCAGATCCTTGAACGCCAGATAAAAACGGGTCAAGGCGGCTTTGGCGCCCTGCAAATTCTCGTCGGAATAATCGAGCGGGCTGCGGTAATGGCTCCCCAGAATGAAATAGCGTACTACTTCCGGCTCGAATTTCTTCAGTACTTCGCGCACCGTAAAGAAATTGCCGAGTGATTTCGACATTTTTTCTTCGTTGAGTCGCACGAAGCCGACATGCATCCAGGTGTTGACGAAGCTCTCGCCCGTCGCTGCCTCGCTCTGGGCAATTTCGTTTTCATGATGCGGAAACTTGAGGTCCATACCGCCGCCGTGGATGTCAAAGTGACTGCCGAGACAGGCAGTAGACATGGCCGAGCATTCAATATGCCAACCGGGACGGCCCGGCCCCCAAGGAGATTCCCACTGCGGTTCGCCGGGCTTGGCCGCCTTCCACAGGACAAAATCAAGCGGATCGTCCTTGTCCTCATCGATCTCCACGCGCGCCCCGATTTTCAATTCATCCAGAGTCTTGCCGGAAAGCGCGCCATAGGGCTTGAATTTTCGCACACGATAATAGACGTCCGTCGCTCTCGACGTCCTGTCTCCCGCGACACTTGTGCGTCCCTGCACATCGTTGTTTTTCGCGGCGTAGGCAAAATCAAGCTCAACCAACCGGGCGATCATGTCGCGAATCTGGGGCATGTGCACCGTCGCGCGTGGCTCCTGATCCGGCGGGATTACACCCAAAGCCGCGGCGTCTTCATTCATAGCCTGAATAAAGCGTTCCGTAAGCGCGCTGATATCTTCGCCGTTCTCTTTCGCCCGATTAATGATCTTGTCATCTATGTCGGTGATGTTGCGAATATAAGTCACCGCGTAACCGCGCGAGCGCAAATAGCGCGCCACCATGTCGAACACCACCATGACGCGTGCGTGGCCGAGATGACAGTAGTCGTACACCGTCATGCCGCACACGTACAGGCGGACCTGTCCGGGTGTGATGGGGGTAAAGGTTTCTTTCTTCCGGGTAAGGCTGTTGTAAATCTGGAGCATAGTCTTGTTTTTTTGTTACCTGCTATATTGATAGTCTTTTCCGGGCACGTTCCACGCCGATAAGCGGCAGGAGCTTGGCCATCTCCGGCCCGTCCAGCTCGCCCATGAGCGCCGCGCGCAAGGGCTGAAACAGAGACTTCCCGCTCACGGACCGTGCCTGCTTTACCGTATCGCTGATGGCCTTGAAATCGGCGCCATGCTTTTCCAATGCCTGGCGCGCACTCGCGAAAAATTCCGGGCCGGCCGTCGCCATGGCCTCCCTGGCCGCATGGCTGAGAGCAAGCTTATCCGTAAACACAATCTGCGCCCAGTGCTGCGCGTCCGCGGGAAAAGAAATATTGCCCCGCACTGCCTCAATGAACGCAGCAAAGCTGTCGGCGGGCACCAACGCCTGCACCGCCTCACCCATCCATTCCCGTATCGCTGCGGACGGCAGATGCAACACCGCCTCGCGCTGCCAGTGCATCAGCTGCGCCTCATCATAACGTGCGGGCGCCCGACCCAGCCGTGACAAATTAAAATATTCTGCCAGAATTTCCAGATTCATAGAGGCATTGGCATCGTAGGTATGTCCCAGACGCGCCAGATAGTTGTTGATGGCGGACGGCAGAAATCCGACGGAACGTAACTCCTCGACTGATTTCGAGCCAGACCGCTTGGACAGCGGCGCGCCGTCGGCTCCAACCACGAGCGCGATATGCGCATACTCCGGCAGCGGCAGTCCGAGCGACTTGAGCAGTAAAATCTGGCGTGGGGTATTGGTCAGGTGATCCTCGCCACGCACGACCAGAGTCACCTCCATCAGTGCGTCATCAATGGCGTTACAGAAAAAAAATGCCGGCGTGCCATCGGAACGGCGGATAACATAATCGCCGATATCATCCGTGTTGAATGTCAGCCGCCCGCGCACCTTGTCTTCGAATTCGACGGTATTTCCCTCTTCCACCCGAAACCGCAGCGTCGCGGGTTCTCCCTTGGCAAAACGGGCCTGTACCTCCTGTGACGACAACGCACGACATTTGCCGGAGTAGCGCGGCGGGCGATGCGCGGCCAGGGCGGTTTTGCGCGCAATAGCCAGCTCATGCTCGCTGCAGAAACACGGGTAGGCCTGGCCTTTGGTTTCAAGGGCGCTGAAGTATTCCTTGTAGATTGAATCGCGTTCGGACTGCGCATAGGGCCCATGCTGGCCACCGGCCTCCGGTCCTTCATTCCAGGCCAAGCCCAGCCAACGCAAATCCTGCTCCAGCGCGCGGGCGTATTTCTCATGCCCGCGCATGGCGTCGGTATCTTCCAGGCGCAGCAGGAAGGTCGCGCTTGCCTGTCGTGCCAGCAGGAAATTGAAAAGCGCCGTGCGGATATTGCCGAGATGCAGCAGGCCCGTGGGGCTGGGTGCGAAGCGGGTCTTGAAGGGTCGTGAAGTCATCGTGAAGGGCGCCATGTTAGCGGAAACCGCCCTTCCGGCGAAGTCCCGGCATTACGACAGGCACGCCAATCCAGTGTAAACTTCGGTACAGAAGCCCGCCATCGGCGGGTTGACTCGGCCACCAGTACAAAAGAGCGCCCACTGATGATTCACATGAAAACCAACTTCGGCACCATCGTCCTGGAGCTCTATCCGGAAAAGACGCCGAAGACCGTGGAAAACTTTCTCGCCTATGCGAAAGACGGTTTTTATGACGGCACGCTGTTTCACCGAGTCATCGACAAGTTTATTATCCAGGGCGGCGGTTTCGGCCCGGGCATGACCCAGAAAATGACGCGACCCCCCATCGAGAATGAAGCGAACAACGGTATGCGCAATGCGCGGGGCACGCTTGCCATGGCGCGCGCCACCGATCCGCACTCCGCCACCAGCCAGTTCTTCATCAGCATCGTGGACAACGATTTCCTGAATTACACCGCGCCCACGCCGGCGGGTTGGGGTTATTGTGTGTTCGGCAAGGTCATTGACGGCATGCATATCGTCGACCAGATCAAGGGAGTCGCCACCGGCTCCAAGCTTGGTCACAAGGATATACCGCTGTCCGACGTGCTCGTCGAAAAAGTACAGGTCGTTGAAGAAAAATAGGAGGCCAGAAGAAAAGAGATGCCAGCTGTCACACTCTTCATCTCCGACTTGCATCTCTGTGGCACCCGCCCTGCCATCACTGGACTGTTTCTCGACTTTCTCCAGCACCGTGCGCGCGCCGCTGACGCGCTTTATATCCTCGGCGACCTGTTCGAGTACTGGATCGGCGACGAGGCCACCGAGCAGGAGGAATTTCGCCCCATCGTGCACGGCCTGCGCAGGCTGACAACGAGCGGGACACCGGTATTCGTCATGCACGGCAATCGCGATTTCCTGATGGCGGACGGTTTTGAAAAAGCTACTGGCTGCCGCCTGCTGGCCGACCCGACGCGTATCGATCTCCACGGTACAACCACTCTGCTGATGCACGGCGATTCGATGTGTACCGACGACGTCGAATACATGGCCTTCCGCGCACAAGTGAGGAATACCGCATGGCAGCAGGCGTTTCTGGGAAAGCCTGTCGCCGAGCGCGACAAGATTGTGCGTGACTTCCGGGAGATCAGTAAAAATTCGACCGCCAGCAAAAAACCGGAAATCATGGACGTCAATCAGAAGGCCGTCGAGGCGGTCATGCGCGATCACGGTGTACAGCGCCTGATCCACGGCCACACGCACCGGCCCAACGAGCATATCTTCACGCTCGACGGCCAACCCGCACGCCGCATGGTGCTCGGTGACTGGTACGAACAAGGCAGTGTTCTCAGCGTGGATGCGCGCGGCTGGGCATTAAAGGGTCTGCCGCTCGAAAAAACACTAACAAATGAAAAGATGAAAGTGAAAAGCTGAATCCATTCAGCTAATCGCTTTTAGCTCTGCACTTTTCACTTCGTTCGCAACTCCTCGATCATCAACCGTTTGTATTCCCCCGGCAAGCGCAGCATGGCGGCCGTGGCGCGGAACTCCGTGTTGTAATCCACCAGCTCAATTGTCTTGCCGGCCATGTCCACAAGCCGGACTGGAAAACCATGTTCCAGATGGCGCGCGGGGAGAAACACGTTATTCGCGAGGTCGCAGGCCGTCTGCATTTCCCGGGGGGTCATCGGCAGTGTTTTTGCCTGCTGTCCCGCCAGCACCTCGCGGTATTGGCGCATCGCTACCACCGCCTCCGGCATCAACCCCGCGGCCGCGTAGAGGTCATAGCAACGCTTTCCATTTGTCAGCAATTCATAGTGGCTAACCGGGTGTGTTCCGACGGCGGGAAACGCGGCACTGTCGCGAACCACCTTGTGTGCCAGGTTGACCGGGGATTTGGCGTCCATCGGTCGTGGCCGGAAGACCAGAATCTGCCGGTCCGCACTGCTGACGCTGTAAAGGGTTCCATCGGCCCGATCGAACAGCAGGAAATCCTCGCTATCGATCCCGCCGTCCATGCGCAGAAAACCCGCCGTGACGACCATGCGCGTGCGGTAGGGCTCAGCGCCCGGTTCGTGTTCGATAAAATACAGTACCGCCGCCGGTGTCGTTGGCTCGGAGCAGGAGACCAGCGCCAGCCACATCAGGGGGGCGAGCAGAAAAAAACGCCGGATCATTAGCCTTCAGCTTCCGCCTGTTACTTTTAATCCCAGCATGATGTCCATGACGTTGGTGCCGGTGGGTCCGGTCTGGATCAGATCACCACTCGCTTCCAGAAAACTTCCGGCGTCGGCCCGCGCCAGCATCTGTTCCGCGTTTAGTCCGGACTGTTCCCCGCGCGCAATCGTGCCACCATCCACCAGTGCGCCGGCATCGTCCGTGGGACCGTCCGTGCCATCGGTGCCGGCCGAAAGGAACCACGCATCGTCATGTCCACGCAGCATCATGGCGGCGGCCAATGCCAGACTCTGGTTGCGCCCCCCGCGGCCCGGCGATTCCGGAAGCCGTATGGTGGTCTCGCCACCCCAGATATGAACCGTGCCGGGTTCGGATCGTAACAATTTTTTTGCCAGGCGTGCTCCCGCTTCCAGGGCATAGCCGGATATAAAACCGGTCTCGAGCATGGCCAAATAACCCAATTCCTTGGCCGCTTCCAGCGCGGCACTCTTGGCGTTATCGAGCGTGGCGACAATCTCACGTTTTACGTTCTGAAAACAGACGTCGTCGGGAGCCGGCGCCGGCGGCATGTGTTTCAGGGCCTCGGTAATAAAATCCGGGAGGCCCCGTACTGTCAAAGGCCGGCGCATGTCTTCGTCCGCCACCAGCGGACCGGAACCGATGGCACGCAAATCGTTTCCCGGCACATCTGAAACCACGAGGCACAGAACTCGCCGCGGATAAAGCAGTTTGGCCAAGCGACCGCCCTTGAGGCGCGACAGGCGCCGGCGGATGCGATTGTAATCGTTGATGTCCAGCCCCGAACCGAGTATCCAGCGGTTGATCTCCTGAAACTGGTCGAGGCTGATCTGCGACGGCAATACCTCCACCAGCGCCGAGGCACCACCAGAGATCAATACCAGCACCGATGCGTCTTTGGGAATCCGGTCCACAAACACCAGCAACTTGCGGCCGGCTTCCAGACTGGATTCATCCACCAAAGGATGCCCCGCCTCCAGCACCGGCCACGGCAACGCTTCGGCGTGCCCTTTTTTGGTGATAATCAGGGCATCAGCGATAAGATTGCCCATCACGTCCTGCGCGCCCTGCGCCATGGCACAAGCGGCCTTGCCCACCGCCACCATGTATACCTTTCCGGGCAGCGGCCTTTCCTTCAGCCGCTCACGCACGCAGGCGCGGCCGTTGACCGCGGCGAGCGCAGACTGGAATATCTGTAGAAGTTTTTTTCGACTATCGTTCATCATGCGTTGTTATGTTTCGGCGCAACCTGTCGCGCCATTTCCAGAAACTCCTGCCACACCGAATCCGGCTCCCAGATCGCCAGCACATCAGGCATAGTAACATCCGGCAGCCAACCCTGCCGCCGCAGACGATAAAGCGCCATAAAAACCGAAACGCGCTTGTTGGCGGCACAATGAACAAATACACGCTTGCCCGCCAGCTCATCCATGATTTCAAAAAAATCCTCAAGATCGTCTTGCGTGGGGTGCTCCCAGACGACAGGAAGATGGATATAACGCATACCGAGGGATTCAACAGTCTTGCGTTCGTCGGGCAGGGAATATTCCGCGTCGTGCAGGGCGAGATTCACGACAACCTCAAATCCTGCTTCCGTGACGGTGGTCAGTTCTTCTTCCGTCGGTTGGCCGGCCGTCGCAATCATATCGCTCAACCGGCGATAGTTGTAGATTTTCTCCAGGGTGCCTTCATCCACGGTATGGCCGTATGCTAAAACTCAGCTCAAAATATCTTAAACCGCAGATTAACACGGATTTATTTTTAAGATGAACGCGGATAAAAAATTCCTATAAGCTATCTGCGTTTATCTCTTCTTCATCTGCGTTCATCTGCGGTTGCTTTATTTTTTTGAGATGGATTCTAGCCAAGTGTCGGCATCGACAGATTGGACGATGAGCCCTTGTCTTCGTTCTCCGGCCAACGACTCGTTACGACCTTACTGCGGGTGTAGAAATACACGCCTTCCATGCCGTGCACGTGCAGGTCGCCGAACAGCGAGGCCTTCCAGCCGCCAAAGGAGAAAAATGCCATCGGCACCGGGATCGGCACATTGATGCCGACCATGCCGACCTCGATGTCACGCTCGAAGCGGCGCGCGTGCGCGCCGGACTGCGTAAAGATAGCGGTGCCATTGCCGTAGGGATTGTTGTTCACGAGACGGATGGCATCACCGATGTTGTCTGCCCGCAGGACGATGAGCACCGGACCGAAAATCTCTTCCCGGTAAATTTCCATCGTGGTCGTGACCTTGTCGAACAGGGTCGGCCCGAGATAAAAACCTTTTTCCCTGCCAGCAACCTTGAGTCCGCGTCCGTCTAATACCAGCTTTGCGCCTTCCGCCACGCCACTATCGATCAGCTTGCGTATGCGTTCGCGATGGGCGGCGGTAATCACCGGCCCCATGTCGATGCCTTTCTCGTCTCCCGCTCCGATTTTCAGTCGCGACGCCTTGTCGCGCAGCTTTTCGACTAATGCATCGCCGGCCGCGCCCACGGCCACGACCGTCGAAATCGCCATGCAACGCTCGCCGGCCGAACCGTAGGCCGCACCCATAAGCGCATTCGCGGCAAAATCGAGATCGGCATCCGGCATGACAACCGCGTGGTTCTTGGCGCCGCCCAGGGCTTGCACACGCTTGCCGTGCCGTGCCGCGGTTTCATAGATGTATTTCGCCACCGGCGTCGAGCCGACGAAGGAAATCGCGCGCACGTCCGGGTGCGTCAGCAAGGCATCCACCGCCTCCTTGTCGCCGGGAATCACGTTAAACACCCCCTCCGGCAGCCCCGCCTCGTGCAGCAGCTCGGCCATGCGCAAGCTCGCCGACGGCACTTTCTCTGAAGGCTTGAGAATAAAAGTATTGCCGCAGGCAATGGCCACCGGAAACATCCACAGCGGTACCATCACGGGAAAGTTGAACGGCGTGATGCCGGCGCACACGCCCACCGGTTGCAGCAGCGAATGACAGTCCACGCCGCGACCAACATCCTCGGCCTGCTCGCCCTTGAGCAGATGCGGCACGCCCATGGCGAATTCAATCACCTCAATGCCGCGCTGCAGAGATCCGGCGGCATCTTCGTGCGTCTTGCCATGCTCTTCCGTCGTCAGGTGAACCAGTTCCTCGCGATGCGCCTGCATCAGCTCGCGAAAGCGCATGAGAATACGCGCGCGCCGCAGTGGCGTGGTATCGCGCCAGCCGGGAAACGCCGCCTGTGCCGCGGCCACGGCCATTTCCACATCCTGCTTGTTAGCCAGCGGCGCGCGCCGGATAACCTCGCCGGTCGCCGGATTGAATATATCCGCTGCGCGCGAACTGGCGCTGGCCTGTGCCTTGCCGTTAATCCACAGTGATAAGAGAGGTTTTGTCATGACTGCGTTCCTCTGCAAAATTTTCAGCCGACGATAATGATCAGTACCCGATACGGTCCGTGCGCGCCGAGCGTGACGGTCTGTTCGATATCCGCCGTGCGTGAAGGACCGGAAACGAAATTAACCGCACGCGGCAGTGTGCCCCGTTCAACGCGCAGCCGGTCCCAGGCCTGCTCCATGTTCGCTACAATGCGCCCGGACTCGATCACGGCAATATGCGTTTCCGGCAACAGACTGACCGTCGCCGGTGTCTCGGGTCCGGAGAGCAGCATCAAGGTGCCGGTTTCGGCAATGCCGACAAAGGCGCCGGTGACGCCCACCAGATCATCACCGCGCGCGGCGCGTGTCTGTAGCTCAATACCCACGGAATTCCAGCCGTAGGGCGCCAGCGCCGGCCAGCATACACCCTGCATCGGCAACTGGCGTTCGCCCAGATACCGTGCGACCAAAGCGGGCACTTCCGTTATCGTCCGAGCCTGTGCCACGTCGCTCGCCAGGCTCACGGCGCGCGCGCCAAAACGCTTGATCAGATCATCTTCCAGCGGTGGAATCGGTCCGCGTTGATGGCGTCGGATTTCAGCGCTGATATCGGCAACAACACTTGAACCACGTGCCTTGCTGATCCGCGCCAGGATGTTTTCACGCGCGCTCATAAGGAACGCCTCGCCTGATACAGTTCGCGGAACGTCCGGCCGGCCGGCGCGGGCATGTCGCGCCCTTTGGTCCAGCCGGAGGCGCCCGGCAGATGACGCAATCTTTTTTCTTTTCCACCCAGTAAACATAGTAATCGCACCGCCGCACGCGTGAGCAGCGCGTACACCGCCGGATGCCGTGCCGCCCACGACCATAGCCTAAGCGCGACGCGCTCGGTCCAGGGACGCAAATGACGTACCACCTGCTGATGGCGCAGATGGCGCATCAGGTCCGGTAACGGAATCTTCACCGGGCAGACCACGGCGCATTCGCCGCAGAAGGTCGAGGCATTGGGCAGATCGATGGCGTTCTCCAGTCCCACGAAGGACGGCGTCAGCACCGACCCCATCGGGCCCGGATAGACCCAGCCGTAGGCGTGCCCGCCGATGTTCTGGTACACCGGACAATGATTCATGCAGGCGCCACAACGGATGCAGCGCAGCATCGGTTGCAGCTCGGTGCCAAGCAGGCGGCTGCGACCGTTATCGAGCAGAATGATATGAAAATGCTCCGGTCCGTCGGATTCGTCCTGGCCCCGAATTCCGGTCAGGACCGAGACGTAATTGGTGATGGGCTGGCCGGTGGCAGAACGCGGCAGCAAGCGCAGAAGCGTGCTTGCATCCTCCAGTGTGGGCACAACCTTTTCGATGCCGGTAATGGCCACATGCACGCGCGGCAGCGTGGTGGTCAACCGGCCATTGCCCTCGTTGGTGACGATCAACACTGAACCGGTCTCGGCAATAATGAAATTCGCGCCGGAGATGCCCATGTCGGCCGACAGGAATCCCGGGCGCAGCACCTCGCGCGCCTCGCGGCACATTTCAGTAATCTCCGTTTTGCGCGTGCGCTTGTGCTTTTCCGCGAACAGGTCGGCGATCTCTTCCTTGCTCTTGTGCACCACCGGGGCCACGATGTGTGATGGCGGTTCGTGCGCCAGTTGCAGGATGTACTCGCCCAGATCGGTCTCCAGCACCTCCACGCCGACGCTCGCCAGATAATCGTTGAGCGCACATTCCTCCGTGACCATGGATTTCGATTTGACGACCTTGCGCACACCGTGGCGCTGGGCAATTTCCACCACGATGCGATTGGCCTCCTCGATGTCTTCCGCCCAGTGCACCACCGCGCCACGCGCGGTTGCCTCCTGCTCGAAACGCAACAGGTAACTGTCGAGGTGATTGACCACGCGCTCGCGGATGTCAGTCGCGGCATCGCGGATTTCGGTGAAATTCGGCAGCTCTGTAATCGCCGCCGCGCGCTTGTCGACGAATTTCGATTGCATCTTTTTCAGGGCGTGCTGCAACTTTGCGTTTTCCAGGCTTTCCGCCGCCTTGCGCCTGAAATGCATCGCGGTTACTTCCACGTGCTGCCCTCCTTGCCTTCCCCAGCCAAGACCTCAGCGATATGCAGCACCCGGGTTTGCAGGTCGCCGCGACGGCGCAGACGGCCCTCGATATTCAGCAGGCAGCCCAAGTCGCCAGCCACCACGGCGCTGGCGCCGGTCTGGGCGATGTTGGCGCATTTCTTGTCCGCCATGCGCGTGGAAATAGCGCCGAACTTGACCGCGAAGGTTCCGCCGAAGCCGCAGCAGGTGGCGCATTCGGTCATTTCTGTCAGGGTCACGCCCGGCATCTTTGCGAGCAGCGCGCGCGGCTGCGCCTGTACGCCGAGTTCGCGCAGTCCCGAGCAGGAATCGTGATACGTCAACGAACCGGAATAACGGCCGGGAATTTTTTCAATCTTGAGGACATTGACCAGAAAATCGGTCAACTCGTAAGTACGGGAGGACAGGCGATTGACCGATTCGAGAACGCTTGGGTCGTCTTTGAGCAAGGCCGGATAATGCACTTTTATCATGCCGGCGCAGGAACCGGAGGGCAGGACAACATAATCGCAGTCCTTGAATTCCCCCAGGAGTTTCAGCGCCAGTGCCTTGGCGGATGCGTAATCGCCGGAGTTGTAACCGGGCTGCCCGCAGCAGGTCTGGCTTTCCGGCACCACCACCTCGCACCCCGCGTTTTCCAGCAGGCGTAAGGCCGCAAAGCCGATGCTCGGCCGCATCAAATCCACCAAACAGGTGACGAATAAACCAACGCGCATGATGTGGCATTCTACAGCGTGCCGCTGCTTTGTTCAGCGCATACCGCTTCGCATCATGAAAGCCCGCGCGTCAGGTCTTTCTTCAAATCCTCCACGTCTTCCAAACCCACCGAGATCCGCACCAGGCCATCGCTGATGCCGGCGTCCTGACGTTGCTCGGGCGTGATGCGCCCATGCGTAGTCGTGGCCGGATGCGTGATGGTGGACTTGGTATCGCCCAGATTGGCGGTGATGGAAATCACACGCGTGCTGTCAATCAGTTTCCAGGCCGCGTCCTTGCCACCGTCCAGCTCGAACGACACGATGCCACCGAAACCCGATTGCTGCTTCTTGGCCAGTTCGTGCTGCGGATGCGACGCCAGACCCGGATAGTAAACGCGTTTCACGCGCTTCTGCTTTTCCAGCCATTGCGCCAGTTCCAGCGCATTCGTGCTGTGCGCCTTCATCCGCAAACCCAGCGTTTCCAATCCTTTCAGGAACACCCAAGCATTGAACGGGCTTAGGGACGGTCCGCAGGTGCGCATAAAACCATAGACCTTCTCGCCCACCAGTTCTTTATTGCCGACGACAGCGCCGCCAATACAACGGCCCTGGCCGTCGAGGTATTTGGTCGCGGAGTGGATCACGACATCCGCGCCCAGCTTTAGTGGCAGCTGTAGAGCGGGCGTGCAGAAGCAATTATCCACCACCAGCAGGCAGCCCTTGGCATGCGCCAGTTTCGCCAGACGCGCGATATCGGAAATTTCGGTGAGCGGATTGGACGGCGTTTCCAGGAACAGCAGTTTCGTATTCGGCTTAATGGCCTTTTCCCACGCGCCGTAATCCGAAAGCGAAACATAAGTCGTCTCGATGCCGAACTTGCCGAGGTAATTATTGAACAGCAGCACCGTCGGCCCGAAGATATTGCGCGACGAGACGATGTGATCGCCGCTCTTCAGCAGCGCGAGACAGGTCGAGAGAATCGCCGCCATGCCGGAGCCGGTGGCGACGCATTTCTCGCCACCTTCCAGCGCCGCGAGGCGTTCCTCGAAGGCACGCACGGTGGGATTGGTGAAACGCGAGTAGATGTTCCCCGGCTCCGCACCGGAAAACCGCGCCGCCGCCTCCGCCGCGCTTTTGAACACGTAGCTGGACGTGACAAAAATCGGTTCGGAATTCTCGCCCTCATTGGTTCGATGCTGCCCCGCCCGCACCGCGCGGGTATCGAAGCCCCATTGGTCAAATTCGTCAGACATGGCCCTGCTCCTTAAATTACTGTTACGGCGCAAGCTTGCGGTGGGCTAAAAAAGAAAAGCCACGAATGCGGCTAGAGCGGGAACTCTCGCTTTAGCGGCATTTGTATCGCGCCCGCAAGCTGAAGCTCAAATCGGCGCCAATCGAGACAAAAGTTATATCACCGACCCTGCTATGTCAATATACGACCGATCTAGGTGCCTGGCCTGTAATCACTTTTCAAATAATCTCTAGCAATCGAGAAAAGTTTAATGTTGTGCTCTTTGGCAAATTTTTTAGCTGCACCCGAATAATCGAATAGGCTAGCAAGAATTGCTTCTTCGGCATGTGGCCAAGATGCTCGAACACCAGCAAGCTCTCTTATTGCAGCTACTCCGATGTTTTTTGCATGCGCCTTACACTGAACAATCCTAACTTTTCCATTCTTTTTGAGAATTAAATCTATGTCTTGGTCATTTGACCGTGGCGTAAATTCGACTTCAAAACCTTGATCTTTGTAGATTCTTGCTACAGCACGCTCAAATCCAATGCCATCTAACGATGCCCATGCGTGAACATCTCGCATAGCCAAACGGAGTTCTTTTTCAGCCAAGTCCCTAATTCGATTCTTAGCGTCTTTAACTTCTTGAATCTTGGTGGCGTCCCCAGGGGTTTTTGTAAAATAGAGAACCAACAAACCACTGATAAGTGCGACAAGGGGTGGCCACCAGCCCCAAACACCGATCATAAAGATAGAAAAAAAAGTAAAGACAAATAGTACTGTGCTGATTGCGTGACCATCAGACTGGCCAACATATATTTTCTCAGAATTACTTAATTCTTCGGATGGGCTTATATCAATCCGTTTCTCAAGAGGCGCATTAGGATCGGTTACTTTTCGAGGGAGCTGGTCTTCATTCCATGTCCGGACAATTTTATACGAGTTATCTTTTCCAGCATCTTGTATTTCAACCTCCACTCGATAAGGAGTTATCTCAATAAGTGTATCTCGATTGACTCTATGCGGACCTTTACCTGAAAAACTTAAATCGCTATTCAAAGGAAACACAAGGTTTCCTTGGCCCAAGGCAGCAACCAATTTACCTGTAACTGTGTAGCGGTAAACTTTTAGAACCTTCAGCATACGGGCGATAGCTATGACGTTCAGTTAACAGTAACACTAGGCTTTAGTGTTGCAGCACATGTTTGTGCTTATTACTTCTTGAGTCAAGCCGGCCCCTGAGTGTTTTTCAAACCCCGTATGGCGCGCCCGAGCATCGCAAACCTCGGGCCGGGCGACCGCCGAGGCCGAGGCGCGAAGCGCAGGGAGGTGTCGCGCCATCCGGGGGAGTGGTTTTGGTGACTTCTGCCGAAACAAAAGTCACCCAGGGTGCGGGGCGGGAGCCACCCGCAATTATGCTTTTGAGTCACGGCCGCAGGCCGCTCGACAAAAAAAAGCCGCCCATCGGGCGGCTTTTAGTAAAATAATAGTGCGCTTCGCTATCGCACAGCACACCCTACCTTAAGAAGGAAAAGAAAAAATTATCTCGGAAACGTCAACACCTCCGCGCTCACCATCCCATTCTCATTCGATCCATTCACACTGCGACCACTCTTGGCGCCGTCATTACGCTCATTCTCAATGCGATCCAGATACGCCCGGTCCACGTCGCCGGTGATGTACTCGCCGTTGAAGCAGGAGGCGTCGAACTGTTGAATCTTGGGATTGCCCTCGCGCGCGGCCTCGATCAGGTCTTCGAGGTCCTGGTAAATGAGTTTGTCGGCACCAATGACTTGCGCGATCTCATCTTCCGTACGGCCGTTGCCGATCAACTCGTTGCGCGACGGCATGTCGATGCCGTACACGTTGGGGAACCGCACCGGCGGCGCGGCCGAGGCGAAGTAAACCTTGCGTGCACCGGCGTCGCGCGCCATCTGGATGATCTGCTTGCTGGTGGTGCCGCGCACGATGGAGTCGTCCACCAGCAGTACGTTCTTGCGCCGGAATTCGACGTCGATGGCGTTCAGCTTCTGGCGCACCGATTTCTTGCGCTCGGCCTGGCCGGGCATGATGAAGGTGCGGCCAATGTAGCGGTTCTTGATAAAGCCTTCGCGGTACGGCAGGTCGAGCTCGTAGGCCATCTGCAGCGCGGCGGTGCGCGAGGTGTCGGGAATCGGGATCACCACGTCGATGTCGTGGTCAGGCCAGACGCGCTTGATCTTGTTGGCCAGGCGCTCGCCCATGCGCAGGCGCGTCTTGTGCACATAGATGCCGTCCATCATCGAGTCGGGCCGCGCCATGTACACGAATTCGAAGATGCACGGGGCGTGCATCGGCTTCTCGGCACACTGCTGGCTGTGTACCTGGCCGCGCTGATCCACCAGGATGCATTCACCCGGCGCCACGTCGCGCACGTATTCGAAGCCGACCACGTCAAGTGCCACCGATTCGGAAGCGAACATGTATTCCGTGCCCTGTTCGGTTTCGCGCTTGCCGTACACCAGCGGGCGGATTCCGTAAGGGTCGCGGAAGGCCAGGACGCCGAAACCCGTAATCAGCATGGTCACGGCGTAGGCACCGCGGCAGCGCCGGTGCACCGCGGACACGGCCTTGAAGACATGTTCCGGCGCCAGTCGCAGTTTCGCGACTGCCTGCAATTCATGCGCGAAAACATTGATCAGGATTTCGGAATCGGAATCGGTGTTGATGTGCCGCAGGTCCTCGCGGTACAGCTCGTCCTTCAGTTGATCGGCATTGGTAAGGTTGCCGTTATGCGCCAGCGCCAGGCCGTAGGGGGAGTTCACGTAGAACGGCTGGGCCTCGGCCGGGGAATCGCAGCCCGCCGTGGGATAGCGCACATGGCCGATGCCCATGTTGCCCTTGAGGCCGAGCATATGACGTTCCTGAAACACGTCGCGCACTTGGCCGTTGTCCTTGCGCAGGTGGATACGGTTGTCTTCGCAGGTGAGGATGCCGGCGGCGTCTTGGCCGCGGTGCTGCAGGACCAGCAGGCCATCGTAGATCGCCTGGTTTACCGGGGATTTACCGAGAATGCCGATGATGCCGCACATGCCGAGGGAATCTCCAGCGCTTAAAGACCGATTTTAGCCGTAACGGAGGTGCCGGGCAATATCGCGCGGGATATAACTGGCTACATACACCGCCGCGCGCTCGAAAAATGGCGAGAAAGCAGAGTCGCGCCACCAGTCACGCTGCGGAACCGAGGTCAACCCGGCAACCAGGAACACCGCGATCACGATTACGGCACCGCGCGCTACCCCGACCAGTCCGCCCAACGCGTTATTGACCATACGGAAGTGACGCCGGAGCGGGAAATATTTGTGCAGCAGCCACGAGCCCACCAAACCCAACACGAAAACCGCGACGAAGATCAGCACGAAGGCGAACAACTGGCGCAGCGCAGCATCTTCGAAGACGCCCCGGAACAATAATGAAACCGGCGCAGCATAAAACCATGCCAGTGCGCAGGACAAAGCCCAAGTCAGCAGCGAGATAACTTCACGCATCATGCCGCGCCACGCACCGATGGCAGCGAAGATGGCGACAATTCCGAGAATAAGCAGATCAAAACTGTTCATGTATTAATAATCAAAAGAAAAATAGACAGGATTAACAGGATTTACAGGATTAAAAACTTTGCGAATTAAAATCTTGTTAATCCTGTGAATCCTGTCCATTTGTTTTTTCAAAAGTTTAAGTCTGCGAATGCACCACGCCGGCAACGCCGGTTTCCTTGCGGATTTGCGCCTGCGCCTTGTCGGCTTTGGCGCGATCGGCGAACGGACCAACCGTCAACCGTAATGCCTTTTTACCGCCGACCGTTACTGAATCGGTATGAACGGTATGTCCGGAACTCTTGAGTTTGTCGCGCAGTCGCAAGGCATTTTGCGTATTGGAGAAGGTGCCAACCTGCACCATCCAGCCGTCCTCCATCTTGCTTTCCGGGGCCGGCTTCGCCGTTTTCTCTGGCGCGGGTTCCGGTTTTTTCACCACGGCCGGTTTTTCCGTCGGTGCCACCGATTTGGCTTCCGGCGCCGTTTTACTCTCGACCGATGGCAGCGTGACTTTTACTGCTTCGCTGTTTTCCATGGGCTTTACTTCGCTGCCGGGCACCGGCGTAACGACAATCCGGGTCTCGGAAATCCCCGCGCGCGGCAGAGCCTCGCGCACGCCCTTTAATTCCGGTGGCGGCTCACGCTCGTCGAGTATCATGGGCACGAAGATCACCACCAGCGCGACCAGCACGATCGCACCGACAATACGGTGTTTGGGATTGAATTCGGGACGGGCGTCGTCTCGGTCCGCCATGAGAATCAAGCAACCATAATTAAGAAAGTATGAGTTTTTACCGCAGAGATCGCAGAGAGTTTCCAGTTAATTTTCATGATTCTTTTCTCTGCGTGCTCTGCGCTCTCCGCGGTTGATAATCATACACAAGAAACTCTCAGTCCTTTCCGAGAGCGGCGAGTATATCACCGACCGTGTGAAAGGAGCCAAAGATGACGATGCGGTCAAACTCACCGGCATCGCGCCTGGCGGAGGCATAAGCGCGGTGCACATCGTCAAACTCCTGCGCGGGTGCGCGTACGCCCGCCGCCGTCAGTGCTTCGATCAGTTGCGCCGCCGTGGCCCCGCGCGGCACGTTCAAGGTCGCTGGATACCAGTGATCCACCACGCCTGTCAGCGGGCCGATCACGGAAATAATGTCTTTGTCCTTGAGCATGCCGAACACAGCCAGCGTCCGGCCCGGGATGGTCTGTTGCTTCAGCGTCGCCGCCAGCGAACGTGCCGCCTGCGCGTTGTGCGCCACGTCCAGCACGCACACCGGCCGGCCAGGCAACACCTGGAAACGTCCCGGTATCACCCCTGACAGTAACCCCTCGCGTACGTCCGCCTGTGTCACCGGGAAGCGGTCCGCCAGCGCATCGAGCGCCGCCAACGCGCAGGCGGCGTTGTACAGCTGATAATCGCCGCGCAGCGAAGGGTGCGGCAGACCGGAACGCAGGCGCATTCCCATGCGCCAGGTCCACTCTGTATTGGTGCGCTCAATTTGAAAATCACGTCCAACTTGCAGCAAGTTCGCACCGAGGCGCTTGGCCTCAGTGGCGACGATTTCCGGCGGATGCGGGTCACCGCAGATGGCAGGACGTCCGTGGCGGAAAATACCAGCCTTTTCGCGTCCGATGGCCTCGCGAGTGTGGCCCAGCCAGGCGGTGTGATCGATATCCACTGCCGTTACGATCGACACATCGGGATCAATCGCATTCACTGCGTCCAGACGTCCACCCATGCCGATCTCCAGCACGGCGATGTCAATTTTTGCTACATGAAACAGATAGAAGGCGGCGACGGTGCCGAACTCGAAATAGGTCAGCGGCACATTTCCGCGCGCGGCATCGATGCGCTCGAACGCATCGCACAGTTCGACATCGGTCGCGGTACGGCCGTCCAGGCGAATTCTTTCGTTGTAAGTGATGAGGTGCGGCGAGGTATAGGCGCCGACCTTGTAACCCGCCCGGCGCAACATGGTTTCACACATCACCGTGGTCGAGCCCTTGCCATTGGTGCCGGTAATGGCGATGACAGCATACGGCGGGCGGCGCAACCCCAGATTGTCGAGCACGGCATGCGCCCGCTCGAGCCCGAGCTCGATGGTGCGCGGATGCAGCGTCTCGATCCACGCCAGCCAGTCGGAGAGCGTCCGGGTGTTCAGAGAATTAACGAACCCCATGAAATATGAGTTATTACCGCAGAGTACGCAGAGATCGCAGAGAGTTTCCAGTTAATTTTCATGATTCTTTTCTCTGCGTGCTCTGCGCTCTCCGCGGTTAAGCATTAATAGAATCTTAGGGGGATTCGGAGATCCCGGATTCGGTTTCCGCAGTCCGGGATCGCTGGTCAGAAGGCGCGGCCTGGCGCGTCAGCATCGCCAGCAAGTTGGCAAGTTTGTCGCGCATTTCGCGTCTATCTATTATGAGGTCAATGGCACCGTGCTCCACCAGAAATTCCGAGCGCTGGAAGCCCTCCGGCAGTTTCTGGCGCACAGTCTGCTCGATCACGCGCGGGCCGGCAAAACCGATAAGCGCGCGCGGTTCAGCAACATTGATGTCGCCCAGCATGGCGAAACTCGCCGACACGCCGCCCATGGTCGGATCCGTCAGCACCGAGACAAAGGGAACACCGGCGTCACTCAGATGCGTCAGCGCGGCGCTGGTCTTGGCCATCTGCATCAGCGACATCAGCGCCTCCTGCATGCGCGCCCCGCCGCTCGCGGAAAAACACACCAGCGGGATTTTCTTTTCGAGACTGACATTCACGCCGCGCACGAAACGTTCGCCCACCACCGCACCCATGGATCCGCCCATGAAAGCGAACTCGAAGGCGCCCGCCACCAGTGGCATGCCCTTAAGCGCACCTTCCATGACAATCAGCGCGTCGCGCTCGCCGGTGTTCTGCTGCGCCTCGCTAAGACGGTCACGGTATTTCTTGGTGTCCTTGAACTTCATGGGATCGACCGGGAACAGGTTCGCGCCGATTTCCGTGCGCGGTTCCGGGTCGAGAAAAATATCCAGCCGCCGGCGCGCGCCGATGCGCATGTGGTGCGCACACTTGGGACATACCTCGAGGTTGCTTTCGATTTCGGCGTTGTACAACACCGTGGCACAGGCTGGGCATTTCTTCCACAGGCCCTCGGGCACCGAGGTCTTTTTGACGCCGCTCTGACTCTTGATCTTGGGCGGGACCAGCTTGTCGAACCAGCTCATCGGCTTGCTCCGGTGGCGGATGTCGGGGCCAAGGTGGCATGGTCCATGGCCGCGCGCAAGCGGGCGATAAAGGCCGGCACCTCGCTCAGGATTTTATCCGGATTCGTGGCCATTTCCTCCATGCGCTTGACCACGGCACTGCCGACGATGACCGCGTCCGCCACGGTCGCCATTTGCGCGGCTGTTTCGGGGCTGCTGATGCCGAAGCCGACGCCGAGCGGCAGCTTGGTATGACCGCGAATTTCCTTGAGCTTGGCCGTCACTTCGCGCACATCCAGGTTGGCCGCACCGGTCACGCCACGCAGAGATACATAGTAGATGAATCCGCTGGCGGCCTTGGCAATGATCTTGATGCGCTCGGCCGAACTGGTCGGGGCCAGCAGAAAGATGGTATCCAGATGTCGCGGCTTCAGTGCGGACTGGAACGCCTGCGCCTCTTCCGGCGGCAGGTCCACGGTGAGCACGCCATCCACCCCGGCATCAGCGGCTTCCGAAGCGAAGCGCGTGTAACCCATCGCCTCGATGGGATTCAAATAACCCATGAGCACCACCGGTGTGGTTTTGTCCTTTTCGCGGAACTCACGCACCATCGCCAGCACACGCGTGAGACTGATCTGGTGTTTCAAGGCACGCTCGGAGGCACGCTGGATCACCGGTCCGTCGGCCATCGGGTCGGAAAACGGCACGCCGAGCTCGAGAATATCCGCGCCGCTTTTGACCAGCGCGTGCATCAGCGGCACCGTCATCCACGGTTCAGGATCCCCCGCCATTATATAAGGTATGAGGGCGCGGCGGCCGGCTTGCTTCAACGTCTCGAATTTCTGCGCGATGCGCGACATCAGAATTTGATTCCTTCAAGGGTTGCGACCGTGTGGATGTCCTTGTCGCCACGGCCGGAGAGATTGACCACGATGATCTTGTCCTTCCCGAGCTCCGGCGCGAGTTTTTTCGCGTAGGCCAGCGCGTGACTGGATTCCAGCGCCGGCATGATGCCCTCGGTGCGGGTCAGTTCGTGGAATGACTCAAGTGCTTCCTTGTCGGTAATGGAAACATACTGCGCGCGTCCCGTATCTTTGAGGTAGGCATGTTCCGGACCCACGCCCGGGTAGTCGAGCCCGGCAGAGATGGAATGGGTTTCGGTAATCTGGCCGTCATCGGTTTCCAATAAATAGGTGCGATTGCCGTGCAGCACGCCGGGCCTGCCGGCACACAGGGTCGCGGCATGCTTGCCCGTCTGCACACCTTCGCCGGCGGCTTCGACGCCGACCATGGCAACACCTTTATCCTTGATGAAGGGATAAAACAGGCCGAGGGCATTGGAACCGCCGCCGACACAGGCGACCAGTGCGTCTGGCAGACGTTTTTCCAGTTCCTTGATCTGCGTGCGCGTCTCGCGCCCGATCACGCTCTGGAAATCACGCACCATCATCGGATAGGGATGCGGGCCGGCGACGGTGCCGATAATATAAAAGGTGTTCTCGACATTTGTCACCCAGTCGCGCATGGCTTCATTCAACGCGTCCTTGAGCGTTTTCGATCCGGATTCGACCGGTACCACCTCGGCGCCCAGCAGCTTCATGCGATAGACATTGATCGCCTGACGCTTCATATCCTCGGAACCCATGTACACCACGCATTGCATGCCGAAGCGCGCGGCCACGGTGGCCGTCGCCACACCATGCTGGCCAGCACCGGTCTCGGCGATCACACGTTTCTTGCCCATGTGACGCGCCAGCAACGCCTGGCCGATGGTGTTGTTGATCTTGTGCGCACCGGTGTGGTTCAGGTCTTCGCGCTTCAGATAAATCTTTGCTCCGCCCCAGTTTTCAGTCAGGCGCTTGGCGAAATACAGCGGGCTGGGACGACCGACGTAATGGCGCAGGTCGTTGTCGAACTCTTTCTGGAATGCCGGTTTGTCACGCAGGCGCTCATACGCCTCACGCAACTCCTTCAGCGGCTGCATCAGGGTTTCGGAAACGAAGATACCGCCATAATCGCCGAAGTGGCCGCGCTTGTCCGGTAGATCATAGGCGCTCATACCACCCCTCTCACCGCTTCGATGAAGGCAGAAATTTTCTGAGCATCTTTGATGCCTTTGGTCGCTCCTGCGCGTCCTGCACCCGCGACATTTGTGCGTCCCTGCACATCAGCCTGCACCTCCACGCCGCTAGAAACATCCACGGCAAAGGGGCGCACCGTGCGTACCGCCTCGGCGACGTTCTCCGGTGTGAGGCCGCCAGCCAGAATCACTGGCTTGCCGAGATCGGAAGGCACCCGGCTCCAATCGAAGGCTTGACCGGAACCGCCGTCGACATGCGCCACTGCCGTGTCGAGCAACAGGCCTTCGGCATCGGCGTAGCGGCGCGCATTGTCGTGCAGATTGACATCGGCTTGCATGTGGATGGCTTTGATGTAGGGCCGGTGATAGCGGCGGCACTGTTCAGGGGTTTCGTTGCCGTGAAATTGTAACAGATCGAGCGTTACGTGTTTGAGGACGGTTTCCACGGTATCGGGCGCGGCATTCACGAACAAGCCCACCACGGTGACGAACGGCGGCAGCGCACGTACGATGGCTGCCGCCTGATCTGGCTTCACGTAACGTGGGCTCTTCGGCTCGAACACGAAACCGATGGCGTCAGCCCCGGCCTGCGCCGCCGCCATGGCATCCTCAATGCGGGTGATGCCGCATATTTTCACGCGTGTGCGCATGTGCCCTCCGGAAGGTCGCGAAGCTTACCAGAGGCCGGGAATCGGCGGAAGGCAACGGGGTAATCAGCGATTACACTTTCTCGATATCCAGCTGGTGCGCCTTGCGGCCGCCACGCTCGGTTTTCTCGACCACGCCGGAATGCTCCAGCAGGAGTCGGGCGAACTCCACCTCGCGGTGAACAAGTTCGCGCGCGCCACGGCGCAATTCCTCGCTGTGCTGCACGTGCAGGACATTGCGCTCCATGTCCTCAGCCGACCAGCCGCGTGAATGGGCGATATAGGGAAACGGCGGGAACTGAAAACCCAGCTCGGAAAAGAATCCGAGCAGGTGTCCGGCCACGTCCTGCACGTTATCTTGGCCACCCATGATGATGAACCCGGCAACCTTGTTGCGAATCAACACACGGTCCTTGATGGTGATCTGGTTCTGCACACAGTTGAGCCGCTCGGCCATCTTGTAATAGAGCGAACCGGAGGCGCCCCAGCGGATCGGCGTGGCCAACAGCACGACGTCGGCCCAGTGCACCAGCGCTTCGTAAACCTGCTCCATCTGGTCTTCCGGATCCATCTGCGTGATGGAGCACGGCCAGGTGCAAGCGCGCGCGCTCTTGG
Organism: Sulfuricaulis sp.; assembly: GCF_024653915.1. Taxonomy (NCBI): domain Bacteria; kingdom Pseudomonadati; phylum Pseudomonadota; class Gammaproteobacteria; order Acidiferrobacterales; family Acidiferrobacteraceae; genus Sulfuricaulis; species Sulfuricaulis sp. The sequence goes on from NZ_JANLGY010000020.1 coordinate 56,078, forward strand.
AGTAATAACCTTCGCAGGTGCGAAAACGCAGTTGATCCAACTGGATCAGGCGTGTCTCGCACTTGAGTTCCGCGGCCGCATGATCGAGCGCTACCTGCAACAATGCTTCGGAAGTTGAGTAACGCGGATATTCCCGGTCCATGGCCGTGGTGGAAATGCCCACAACACGCACCGGCCCCGGTTCACGCTTGATGGGTCGGTCGAGCGGGTGTGGTGGATGCGGCTTCTTGCGGCGTGGTGTCTGCGGCTCCAGCTGTACGTGAAGATGACCGCCCTCCTCCTTCACGACATGTCTCGGTACCGCGTCTTCCTCGTACCCGGGTTCGCCCAATCCGGTGCGGCAGTGGAATTTCCAGTGATGCCACGGACAAACGATGTATTCGCCGTCCAGCTGTCCCTGCCCCAATGGGCCGCCGGCATGGTTACAAATGCCCGAGACCGCGCCGAACTTTCCACCCTGCCACGTAATCGCGAGTTTAGTATTCCCCACGCTGACTTCCGTGACCGGTACTTTTCGGTATTTCTCGACAGAACCCAGATCGTGCCATGTCGTTTTTTCCATTGTTCGCTCCTCCTGTCATAACAAAGACAACAACATGAACGATATTGCAGTCAGTAAATATCCGGAAACGGCAAGGCATGAACAAACTCAGGAATCTTCGCCGAATTCGGATAGCTAACCGATACCAGATACAGCCCATCGGGCGCGGCGGTCACACCACCAGCCTTGCGGTCGCGCGCATCAAGCACTTCCTTCGCCCAATCCGGTTCGCGCTCACCCGCACCGATGGTCATCAGCACGCCAGCGATATTGCGCACCATGTGGTGCAGGAAAGCATTGGCATGAACGCGGATGTGGACAAACTCATTCTGACGCACCACCTCAAGCGCACGCAACTCACGCACCGGACTCTTCGCTTGGCACTCGGTGGCGCGGAACGACGTGAAATCGTGCTTGCCGAGCAGATGCTGCGCCCCCTGCAGCATCCGTTTGATGTCGAGCGGACGGTATTCGTGCGTTATGCGCCGAGCAAGATACGTCGGCCGTGCGGGGCGATTCAGAACGCTGTAGTGATAATGCCGACCTGTAGCGGAATAACGCGCATGAAAACTGTTATCCACTGGTCCGGCCCACAGGAAAACAACGTCGGGAGGAAGATTGCTGTTTACGCCACGCACCCACGAATAATCGCTGCGCTCGGCGCTGGTATCGAAGTGGATCACCTGCCCGGCAGCATGCACGCCGGCATCCGTGCGCCCGGCCACCGTCACCTGGATTGGTTCGTCCGCCACTTTGGACAGCGCTGCTTCCACGATGCCCTGCACCGAACGCGCCTGGTTCTGCCGTTGCCAGCCGGAAAAGTTTGAACCGTCGTATTCAAGGATCGCGGCAACACGCATAAGGGGCGTATTCTACCTGCTCATTTTTTCCCTGGGTGGAATTAAAACCACAGCGGATGGCGCCTGCTGAACTCAGTCAATGCCGTCACGTAACAGCATTTTCATGGTCGTGGAATGATGTTCGCGCAGGTACAGCACCACGGTCACGAGCGTGGTCGCGGCCACGAACACCCACGGGTGCACGAACCAGCCGAGCGCGGCAAGGCTGAAATAATACGCGCGCAACCCCTGATTGAAGTCCTTCGAGGCATGAGTACTGACTTTGGCGGCACGCTGCGCATAATCGCTGTCCACGGTTTTTGGCGCAGCGCCAATCAGAACCGAGCAGTAATTAAACTGGCGCAACGCCCAGGTGAACTTGAAAAACGCATACACAAAGATGATACCCAGCACGAGCAGTTTCAGCTCCCACTGTCCCAGCGTGGTGCTGGCCGCGAATGGCAGCGCACGCACGATTTCAATGCCTCGGTCGCTGGCGCCAAGAATGGCCAGTAATCCGGCGAGAATCAGTAGCGTAGTCGAGGCGAAGAACGACACCCCCTGCAACAGATTGCGCAGAATATTGACATCGGCAACACGGTTGTCGCGCAATACCATCTGGCGCATCCATTCCTCACGATGCGCATGCATGACGGCGCGCAGTGAACGTTTGCGCCAGGGTCCGCGGTCCGCGTACCAGGTGTAACCAACCCAGATGATGACGAACCACGACAGGCTCAAGATATCAGCGGTGGGGATGTCGAACATGCCTGCCTCCGTTTTTACCGTCCGGATGACACTGTCTCATGCCTTGAGCTTTTGTTCCACGAGCTGCTTCAGTTCCTCGAGCGAGGCGCAACGGTTGATTTCCTCTCGGGTAATCCACTCTTGCAGGCCGTTTTCAGCTTTGCGGAATATCGCCGGCAGCTTTGGATCACGCAGACCATAGCGCTGTGCCAGTTCGTCCCGGTGCAGGAATTCCACCGGCACAGCGATCCCGGCGACGAAGTTTTTCCATTCGTCGCGCATGCTGAAGGTGGAGTGCGTGATCGCGCAGAGATTGCAGGAATAGGTTTTCGGCGAGACGATCTTGTGACCGATATCAAGCAGCGCGCTTACGAATCCGCTGTCGGCGTTATATACGAAAACGAGGGTTGGTTGTCTCATGGCGAAACCGCCTCCCGCAATTCGACAAATTGTTTAGAGAGCGCCAAGGCCGCTCGCGCGGCCTGACTATTACTCTTTCACTTCGATCCCCTGTACTTCCTGATATCCCTTGGGCAATCTTGATCCACGCTGGGCGCGTTCGCCTTCGTAAAGCTCGATCTCCTCGCGCGAAACAGTGAGGTCGCCCTTGCCGGTATGAACCACGAGCGGTTTGCCCTCGCTGAAGACAACCACACCAGCGATGGCTTCCTCGCTCTTGGCGAATTTCGCCGTGGGTACATTGAGAATCTTGTTGCCCTTGCCCTTGGGCATTTGTGGCAAATCCTTCACCCTGAATACCAGCATCTGGCCAGTGGTCGTGGCTGCCGCGAGGTAATCCTTTTTAATATCGGTCACGAGCCGCGGCATGAGTACTTTCGCGCCCTTCGTCGCCTTGAGCACCGTCTTGCCGGCCTTCTTGTTCGCGACCAGATCTTCGAGCTTGGCGACGAAACCATAACCGGCATCGGTCGCGAGCAGGAACAAGTCCTCGGGGTTGCCCATCATCACGCCGGCCCAGGTTGCACCGGGAGGGGGATTCAGGCTGCTCGAAAGCGGCTCGCCATGGCCGCGGGCGGACGGCAGCTTGTGCGCCGGCAATGAATAAGTACGGCCCGTGGAGTCGATGAACACCGCCAGTTGATTGCTCTTGCCGCGCGCGGCCTGGTGGAATTTATCGCCGGCCTTGTAATCAAGCGTCCTGGGGTCCATCTCGTGGCCCTTGGCGGCGCGCACCCAGCCCTTCTCGGACAGCACCACGGTAATCGGCTCGGTCGGCAGCAGCGCGGTCTGGTCGATCTGTTGTGCGGCTTCGCGTTCGACGAGCGGCGAACGGCGTGTATCGCCGAATTCCTTGGCGTCTTCGATGATCTCGTCGCGCACCAGCTGCTTCAGCAGCCGCGCGGATTTGAGCGTTTTTTCGAGGTGGAGGCGCTCGCGCGTGAGCTCGTCCTGCTCGCCGCGGATTTTCATCTCTTCGAGTTTGGCCAAGTGACGCAACTTGGTCTCAAGTATTGCCTCAGCCTGGATCTCGGTCAGCTTGAAGCGCTTGATGAGCTTCGGTTTGGGCTCGTCCTCGTGGCGGATGATGCGGATGACCTCGTCCAGATTCAGATAGGCGATCAACAAGCCGTCAAGGATGTGCAACCGCGCCGTCACGCGATCGAGCCGGTGCGTGAGCCGCCGGCGCACGGTCTCGATGCGGAACTTGATCCACTCCTTGAGCAGGTCCTTGAGGTTGTACACCCGCGGCCGGCCGTCGAGGCCGATCATGTTCATGTTCACACGGTAGCTGTGCTCGAGATCGGTGGTCGCGAACAGGTGTGACATCAGCTCTACCGGGTCGATGCGGTTGGAGCGCGGCATGATCACCAGGCGCGTCGGATTCTCGTGGTCGGATTCGTCGCGCAGGTCCTCGACCATGGGCAGCTTCTTCTGCTGCATCTGCTGTGCGATTTGCTCGATGACCTTGGAGCCCGACACCTGATATGGCAGTGCCGTGATGACGATGGCGCCGTCCTCGCTTTCCCATTTGGCCCTGGCGCGGATCGAGCCGTTGCCGGTTTCGTACATCGCGCGGATTTCGCTCTTCGGCGTGATGATCTCGGCCTCGGTTGGATAGTCCGGACCCTTGATGTGCTTGAACAAGTCCTTGAGGCCGGCGTCCGGCTCCTCGAGCAGGTGCACACAGGCGGCAGCGACTTCGCGCACGTTGTGCGGCGGGATATCAGTCGCCATGCCAACGGCGATACCGGTGGTACCGTTCAGTAGCACGTGCGGCAGACGTGCCGGCATGATTTTCGGCTCCTCCAGCGTGCCGTCAAAATTGGGCGTCCATTCGACTGTTCCATGTTCGAGCTCGGACAGCAGGATTTGCGCGAAACGCGTGAGTCGCGACTCGGTATAACGCATGGCGGCAAACGACTTGGGATCGTCGGGCGAGCCCCAGTTGCCCTGGCCATCGATCAGCGGATATCGGTAGCTGAACGGCTGGGCCATGAGCACCATGGCTTCATAACAGGCGGAGTCGCCATGCGGGTGGAACTTGCCGAGCACGTCGCCCACGGTGCGCGCCGATTTCTTATGCTTGGAGGCGGCGTTGAGGCCCAGTTCCGACATGGCGTAGATGATGCGCCGCTGTACGGGCTTCAAACCGTCGCAGATGTTCGGCAGCGCGCGGTCAAGAATGACATACATGGAATAATCCAGGTACGCCTTTTCGGTGAAGGCCGCGAGTGGCAGGCGCTCAATCGAGACGGCGCGTGGACGCGCAATCGGCTGCGCCTTGCCACGCTTGCCAGTGGATTTTTTACTGGCGGTGCTTTCCTTGCTGGAGGTTTTCTTGGCCATCAGCGTTTCGCTTCGGCGGTTCGTTTCAACGCCAGATTCATCAGGCTGAATGCCTTAAGTGTTTTCTTGTTAATAAAAGGCATTATCAGTGATGCAAGCACGCCGGAGAAGTGCTCGCGCTGGATGAAGCGCACACCGTCTACGCCATTCGGGATGATGAAAAATGCCTGTTCGCGATCGAAAATCCCTTCGAGCACGCGCCGACGACGCCAGCGCAGTTCGGTGGCGGGGATGGCCTTCACCACGCGCGCCGTAAACTGCGAAGGATGTCCGCCCGGATAGCGCTCCTGAATTTTCAGGCGCTGACCCGGCACCGGTGGACCGTATATGGAAACCAGAAACGGGTTCCAGTGCGGGTAAGCGTTAAAATCGGTCAGCACGCGCCAAACAATTTCCGCCGACGTGGCAACGTCAATGGCAGTCTTGATGGTTGGCATTAGATGACCTCTGCCTTGTTACCATTCTTCTCGAGCCAGTTCTTGCGGTCGGACGCGCGTTTCTTGCCGAGCAGCATGTCGAGCAGCTTGTTGGTGTTGTCGCCGGACTGGATTTCCAGTTGCACCAGACGGCGCGTTTTCGGGTCCATGGTGGTGACGCGCAGCTGGTCGGGATTCATCTCGCCCAAACCCTTGAAGCGCGTGACCATCGGCTTGGCGCGTGAGCCGCTTGATTCGATACGCTTGAGTACTGCCTTTTTCTCTTCATCATCCAGCGCGTAATGAATTTCCTTGCCCGCGTCGATACGGTACAGCGGCGGCATGGCGACGCACACACGGCCGTCCGCCACCAGCGGCCGGAAGTGACGCACAAACAGCGCGCACAGCAGTGTCGCGATGTGTGCGCCATCGGAATCGGCGTCAGCAAGAATGCAGACCTTGCCGTAACGCAGGCCTTCGAGATTACTCGAGCCTGGATCGACGCCGAGCGCGACCGCGATATCGTGCACTTCCTGTGAGCCCAGCACCTCGGCCGATTCCACTTCCCAGGTGTTCAGAATCTTGCCGCGCAGCGGCATGATCGCCTGAAATTCACGGTCGCGCGCCTGTTTGGCCGAACCGCCGGCGGAATCACCCTCCACCAGGAACAGCTCGGTGCGTGACAAGTCCTGGGCCACGCAATCGGCGAGCTTGCCGGGCAGTGCCGGGCCGGAGCCAATTTTCTTGCGCGCGACCTTTTTATCGGCGCGCTGGCGCTCCTGAGCGGATTCAATAGCGAGGGCGGCGATCTTCTCGGCATCAGCCACATGATGATTGAGCCACAGGCTGAAGCTGTCTTTGGCCACGCCCTGCACTAAACCAGCCGCCTCGCGCGAGGTCAGGCGCTCCTTGGTCTGCCCCGAAAACTGGGGATCGCGCAGCTTGAGGGAGAAAACATAACTCGACTTGCCCCAGATGTCCTCGGGCGCGAGCTTCACGCCGCGCGGCAACAGATCGCGGAACTCGCAAAATTCGCGCATGGCATCGGTGAGGCCGGCGCGGAAACCGTTGATATGCGTGCCATCCTGCGTGGTCGGAATGAGATTGACATAGCTCTCCATGATCGGCTCACCGCCCGCCGGTAGCCACACGATGGCCCAGTCCACCTCGCCGTCATCGCCTTTCTGGTGACCGACAAAGGGTTCAGCCGGCAAATATTCCCAACCCTCAATCTGAGTTTTCAGATAATCCTTGAGGCCGTCTTCGTAATGCCACTCTTCGTTGTCCTTGGCATCGGACTCGTGGGTAAAGCTGATGTAGAGGCCCGGACACAGTACCGCCTTGGCGCGCAACACATGCTTCAGGCGCGGGACGTGGAATTTCACCGTGTCGAAGAACTGGGCATCAGGCCAGAAGCGAATGATGCTGCCGGTGACGCCTTTTTCCGCCTTGCCGACCGCCTTCAATTCCGAGGTCTTCTGTCCGTCGGCATAGGACATGCGGTATTCCTTGCCGTCACGCCGCACCGTGACTTCGAGTTTGTGCGACAGGGCATTCACCACGGACACGCCCACACCATGCAGGCCGCCGGAATAGGTGTAGTTCTTGTTCGAGAATTTTCCGCCCGCGTGCAGGCGCGTGAGAATCACCTCGACGCCCGACACGCCCTCTTCCTTGTGCTTGTCCACCGGCATGCCGCGGCCGTTGTCCGCGACCGAGACCGAACCGTCGACATGCAAAGTGACGTCTACCGCGCTGCAATGGCCGGCGATGGCCTCGTCCACGCTGTTGTCGACTACTTCCTGGGCGAGATGGTTAGGCCGGTCCGTCTGGGTGTACATGCCCGGACGGCGACGCACCGGCTCGAGTCCGGTCAGGACTTCAATCGCAGAGGAATCGTAGGCGGTGCTCATGGACGGTCAGATAATCATGAAATGAACAAAGTTCATCGGCATTACTGGGTCAACAGGCGCACGAGATCTTCGGGCGCCCGGGCAGATGCATGCGTGTCGCACATATAATGACGGTAAAGATGATAACGGAATGCGTTTATCGCAGGCTGTGGAATTCTTCGCCACGCCGCCTCTTTAACCGGCGTGAAAACATGCTCCGGGCTTCCAAAAGCATAGGTCTTGTATTCCCGGGTTTCACAGCGCAGACCGTCATAGAAAACACTGCGCGCACCGGAGGGGCTTTCTACCACGAGCGAAAACCGGGCGACGCGATCGACACCGCGCGAAAGAGACGCACGGTCAATATAAATTTTAAGGTTGTCTGTGGCCGGTAAGGGCACCGCCAGGAGGTCCTGGTCCTTCGGATAAGGCGGGAGGATTATCTCGCTTTCCTTCCACTTCTCCACCAGGCTTTCATCGAAATCGAATTGCTCCGGTCCAGTTCCGTATTGATCGCGCTTGGCATGGAGTGGATGAATGGCGGCGAACAACGCCAAGGACAGCAGCAGACGACCGAAGAAAAATCTTTTCCCTCCGATACGACGGACAATAAAACGAGTGGCTCCTTGCATCGGGCGCGCAGTATACAGCAGATGTGCGTCGTGCACGAGGAATCACCCCGCGGGATTATCTCGTCGCGGTTGACAGCACACGCGAATGATATTCGTCAGTCTGACAGGTCCTGCGCCAGGGAGTCGCGCGTCACCGCCGGAACGGGATCGACCAGATGGGTATAGGCCGGGTGATCGATGCCCATCGTTACCGCGGCGCCTTGCTTGACTGCCTTGACCATGTCGGGTGTCAGCTCGAAGCGCAGAAAATGGACGGACGAGGTTTTTTCTTCATCTTCGCGCTCCAGATCCTCGTCTGCGTGCGGGCGCACCGGCTCAAAACCCGCCACACGTGCCCATACCTGGTTTTCCACGCCTTTCAGGCGCTTCAGGGCCACACGGCGCTCCTCGGCATCCGGAAACTCAACCATAAAAGTCGCCTTCCAGTTATGCCCATCCGGGATGAGGGGGTTATAAACCGCCAACTCATCATTGATGCCTTCCGCTTCAAAAATCCGTTCAATGCGGAGCATTTCCTGAATCTGGTACTGCATGGTCATCCGATCCTCGAAATAGAGCGTGGCATTCGGACCGATAGCCACCTGGCGATTCTGCTTGTGCGCCATCACCTGAGCACGGAATCCGGAGCGAAGCTCGGCATATTTTTCAAGCGGATAAAGATCGTCGCGGCTCAGCTTTTTCATCACAGGGTTTTCGATCAGTTGACCGGAGGATTTATTCATCATTGACTCACTCCTTGCCCTTGTGTTCCAGGCCGGTTATGGGTTTTTTGGTAAACAGATAGTCCCGCAGCTCTTTTTCAAATCGCTTATCGTGGCGGCGAATCCATTCGAGCACCATCGCAGCGTGTTCTTTTTCTTCATCGCGGTTGTGTGCCAGGATGGCGCGCAATTCCTTGTCCCGGCAGGCATCTACCCGCTGGTTATACCAGTCCACCGCTTCCAATTCCTCCATCAACGATACGATGGCGCGATGCATGTCGCGGGTTTCCTCAGACAGTTCTTCAAGTGGCTCGTGATAACCTTCGTTAGCCATAGCAGTCACCCTCTATATAGTTAAAGGCCGTAGGCAATACGCAACAATGTCAGCGGATGCTCTGGATTTTTCGCACCGCCCAATCCATTTTCGATCTGATGCCCGGCCATGGGGCAATCGCTGGAATAATGATCCGGCTTGGCCTGCTCAACCCGGCTGACCACGGGTTTGCAGATCTTCATCGAAATCTTGTGGAATTCGCTTTTCACCGCGTAGGTTCCATCATGCCCGGAACAACGTTCAATGGTGTCGATTGTTGTGTTGGGAACAAGATTCAGCGCCTCACGCGTCTTAAGGCCGATATTCTGCACACGCAGATGACAGGGCGCATGATAAGACACGGAGCCCAGTTCCTTCTTGAAATCGGTTTTTAATTTTCCTTCCTTGTGCCGCAACATCAGATATTCGAAGGGATCGAAAATAGCCTCTTTGACCTTGGCCACATCGGGATCGTCGGGAAACATGAGCGGCAATTCCTGCTTGAACATCAACACACAGGATGGCACCGGTGCAACAATATCCCAACCTTCATCCACGAGTTTCGCCAGCACCGGGATATTGGCTTCCTTGGCGCGCGCCACGGATTCAAGGTCACCCAGCTCGAGTTTGGGCATGCCACAGCACTGCTCCTTCTCGGCCAGTTTCACGGGAATACCGTTGTGCTCGAAAATGGCGATCAAATCTTCACCCAAATGCGGTTCATTGTAGTTTCCGTAACATGTGGCAAACAATGCCACCCTGCCACGCGTGCGTCCGGCCGGGACGGCAACCAGGTCATCGCGATTCCGGTTCTTCATGCGCTTGCGCAAGGTATTGCTGTGATACTCCGGCAATACCGCCTCCGGGTGCACGCCCAACACCTTGTCCAGCATTTTTCGCATGGCGACGGAATGGTTCGCGGCATTTACCGCCTGCACCACCACCGGGATACCGGCCAGTTTGCCGACCATGTCGGTATTGGTGAGCAACCTGTCACGTTTCTTGATATCGCCTTTTTTGAATTTCACCGCTTTGGCGCGCAGCATCAAATGCGGAAAATCCACGTTCCATTCGTGCGGCGGTACATACGGGCATTTGGTCATGAAACACAGATCGCAGAGATAACAGTGATCAACGACCTGCCAATAATCCTTCTTCTTGACTCCATCCACTTCCAGCGTCGGTGAATTGTCGACGAGATCGAACAAGGAGGGGAAAGAATTGCACAAACTGACACAGCGACGACAACCGTGGCATATGTCAAAGACGCGCTCGAGCTCTTCCATGAGCGCTTCTTCATTGTAAAACCCGGGATCGCGCCATTCCAGAGGATGCCTCGTCGGCGCCTGGAGACTGCCTTCACGTCGGCCTTCAGTTGGTTGGCTCATGATTGAATCTGCATGCTGATAAATTCAGAATATTTTCTGCTTTACGAGCTTGGCCAGTATTGACAGCCATCAAACCCGGTCAGGGAGAAGCGACGGGGCGCAGAACAAGCCCGCCCCGTCGTTCACGACTGAAGCCTACTTGCCCAGGGTATCGAGGGCTTTCTGGAACCGGTTGGCGTGTGAACGTTCGGCCTTGGCCAGCGTCTCGAACCAGTCGGCAATTTCGGCAAAACCTTCGTCTCGAGCGGCCTTGGCCATACCCGGATACATGTCAGTGTATTCGTGAGTTTCACCGGCAATAGCGGCCTTCAAGTTATCCGAGGTTGGGCCGATTGGAAGACCCGTGGCCGGATCGCCGCACTGCTCAAGATACTCCAGATGACCGTGTGCATGGCCGGTTTCGCCTTCCGCGGTAGAACGAAACACCGCTGACACGTCGTTAAAGCCTTCCACGTCGGCCTTGGCGGCAAAATACAGATAACGCCGGTTGGCTTGGGATTCACCGGCGAAGGCATCCTTGAGGTTGCCTTCGGTCTTGCTTCCTTTGAGTTTTGTCATGATTTATTCCTCGATTTCAGTCGATTTACGGTAATATCAATTTAAAGAAATTTAGTTTTAAAACTTTGATTTACAACAATAAAAACCAATATGATACTTTGATTTAGAATAATTCTAAATTAGAGGAAAGCCCATGTCAACAACCGTGCGTGGCCAGGGACGAGTCCAAATGGAGATTAAGAGGAATCTGGCTATTCTTAGGGTTCGGATGTCATTCATGGTCCTCTTGGGTGCGATGACAGACCGCAAGGCATATTTCTCTGGCAATACACCAGTCACGACCGGTGGTCGTGAACCCACAAGAAATTAACGGATGCCAATATGACAGACGCACGTAAATACCGGAAAACAGGAGGAAAAATAATTTGGCGCATCCAGATATCTAAACTATATTTGAAAGATTCAGCGCAATAGCACTGACGCTTACCTGAATCCACCACGATGGCAACCGCAAGCACGGCAACGAATCTGAGCGGCCTCGCACTGAGGCTGGTGCGCGACAATCTGCTCAGCCCCACGGATGCGGAACGCATCCAAACGGAGGCGCTTGCCAAAAAGACCTCCTTTGTCACACAGCTGGTTGAAAGCAAAAAACTCGATAGCGCCACCATCGCCAAGGTGGCGTCCGAAGATTTCGGCATCCCCCTGTATGAAATCAACTCGCTCGATCTGGAAATGGCCCCGGTCAAGCTGGTTGATGAAAAGATCATCCGCCGTCATCACGTCCTTCCCCTCTTCAAGCGCGGGACAAGACTTTTTGTCGCGGTCGCCGACCCCACCAATTTGCAGGCGCTGGATGAAATCAAATTTCATACGGGACTCGGCACGGAACCGATTCTGGTCGAGGAAGCCAAGCTCGCCGCCATTATCGAAAAATCTCTCGACGCCCAAGATACCAGCCTTTCAGATCTGGCTGGCGATGACAGTCTCGATAACCTTGAACTCATCGCCGGTGAGGAAGACAAGGATAAGGGGGGCGCCGGAGGAGAAGAAGGCGTCAACGATGCGCCGGTCGTCAAATTCGTTAACAAGATTCTGATGGATGCCATCAATCGCGGCGCCTCGGATATTCACATTGAACCGTATGAAAAAATCTACCGTGTGCGCTATAGGCAGGATGGCATCCTGTCCGAAGTGGCCAATCCACCGATAGCGCTGTCAGCGCGTATTGCGGCACGTATCAAGATTCTTTCCAGGCTCGATATCTCGGAACGGCGCGTCCCACAGGACGGCCGTATCAAGATGCGCATTTCGAAAAATCGCTCGATCGACTTCCGCGTCAGCACGCTGCCGACTTTGTGGGGCGAGAAAATCGTGATGCGTATTCTCGATCCGACCTCAGCCACGCTCGGCGTGGAAAAACTGGGATTCGAGGATTTTCAAAAGGAACTTTTCCTTGAGGCGATTCATCGACCCTACGGTATGGTGCTCGTCACTGGTCCAACCGGTAGTGGCAAAACTGTTACCCTCTATACGGGCGTGAATATCCTCAATACACCGGACAATAATATTTCCACGGCCGAAGATCCGGTGGAAATTAATCTGACCGGCGTCAATCAGGTCAATATCAATGAAAAGACCGGGCTCAACTTCGCTTCGGCACTGCGCGCCTTCTTGCGCCAGGACCCGGACATTATTCTGGTCGGCGAAATCCGCGACCTCGAAACGGCCGAAATTTCCATCAAGGCCGCGCAGACGGGGCACATGGTGCTCTCGACCCTGCACACGAACGATGCGCCCTCCACGCTGACCCGTCTTGCCAACATGGGCGTACCCCCGTTTAACATCGCTTCGGCGGTTAATCTGATCATTGCCCAGCGTCTGGCACGGCGATTGTGCGCGCATTGCAAGAAACCCCTTGATATCCCCAAACCGGCGTTGTTGAAAGCTGGCTTTAAGGAAGAAGACCTCCCGGACCTTGTTGTTAATGGCCCCGTGGGTTGCGATGCCTGTAATGGCGGCTATAAAGGACGTGTGGGTATTTATCAGGTCATGCCGGTATCGGAGGAAATTGGCGCCATTATCATGCGTGGCGGCAACCAGTTGGATATCGAATTGCAGGCCAGGAAGGAAGGCGTTCCTGATTTGCGCCAGTCGGGCCTGATGAAGGTCAAGCAAGGCGTCACCAGTCTCGAAGAAATCGAGACGGCAACCAACGAGTAAGCCATGGCAGAAGCGGCGAAAAAGAAATCGAATTTCGATGCCTTCATGTGGGAAGGCGTCGACAAACAGGGAAGGAAGGTCAAGGGCATCATGGAAGCGGCCAGCGTCGCCTACGTGAATGCCACATTGCGCCGGCAGGGGATCAATCCCGTCAAGGTAACCAAGCAGCGCAAGATGACCTTCAAGTTCAAGCAAAAAATCACCACCAAGGACATCTCCATTTTCACCCGCCAGCTTGCCACTATGCTGAACTCAGGCATACCGATGGCTCAATCCTTTGAAATTGTCGGCAAGGGGCATGAAAACCCTTCTATGCAAGAAGTGATCATGTCAATCAAACAAGATGTGGAGTCGGGTACTGCCTTGGCTCCAGCCCTAGGCAAGTACCCGCTTTATTTCGATGCCCTGTATTGCAACCTGGTACAGGCCGGTGAACAGGCCGGTATCCTGGATGGCATTCTGGACAAAGTCGCTACGTACAAGGAAAAAATCGAGGCCATCAAGGGCAAAATTAAATCTGCCCTGTTTTATCCAACCGCAGTCATCGTAGTGGCATTCATCATTACTGCCGTACTGCTGGTATTCGTTATTCCACAGTTCGAAAGCTTGTTTGCCGGTTTCGGCGCCGACCTGCCGGCCATGACCAAGATGGTTATCGATATGTCCAAGGCATTCCAGGAATGGTGGTGGGCGATTATCGGAACAATCGTCGGGTCCGTTGTATTCCTCAGCTACTCATACAAACGTTCAGATAAAATGCAACATACGATGGATCGCCTCTTGCTCAAGGCGCCCGTGATTGGCGATATCGTCAAAAAAGCCACCATCGCCCGGTTCGCACGCACGCTGGCTACCATGTTTGCTGCCGGCGTGCCACTGGTAGAGGCGCTGGATTCTGTCGCGGGCGCCGCGGGCAATCGCGTTTATTATGAAGGCACCCTGGCCATCAAGGCCGATGTCAGCACTGGCATGCAGCTGCAGGCATCCATGGGTGCTACCGGACTTTTCCCCAACATGGTGGTGCAGATGGTCGCCATCGGCGAGGAATCGGGCGAGCTCGACAAAATGCTCAGTAAGGTTGCTGATTTCTATGAACAGGACGTTGACGACGCCGTGGCGGGCCTTTCCAGCCTGCTTGAGCCGATCATCATGGCCTTCCTGGGTATCGTCATCGGCGGTCTGGTTGTCGCCATGTATTTGCCGATCTTCAAGATGGCGGCCACGGTTTAATCCCATAGCAAGCTCTGCTTTTATCCTCGGCATTTGGGCATAATGGCGCCCGATGAGTGATCTCTCCGTCCTCTTTGCCAACTACCCCGCGGCTTTTCCATGGATCGCCGGTGTATTCGGACTGGCGATAGGCAGTTTTCTGAACGTCGCGATTTACCGTCTTCCTGTCATGCTGGAGCGGAAGTGGCGTAGTCAGTGTCAGGAGATCCTCAAACCGAATAAGAAAACCCGGAACGCCCCCAAACGTTTTGATCTGGCAGTGCCAGGCTCGCGCTGTCCGCATTGTGGCCATGCCATCACCGTTCTCGAAAATATTCCGGTTCTGAGTTTTCTCTGTCTCCGCGGAAAATGTTCGGCTTGCGCCAAGCCCATTTCGTGGCGCTATCCGCTGGTGGAGCTGCTGACAGGATGCCTCACGGCAATGGTCGCCTGGTATTTCGGATACGGAATGGCTGCACTGGCCGGCATGGCGCTGACGTGGGCTCTGATTGCACTCAGTTTCATCGATTTTGACCGACAGCTGTTGCCGGACGATATCACCCTGCCACTGTTGTGGGCAGGATTGCTGTTAAATGTTTTTTCTGCTTTCACTCCGCTGTCATCGGCGGTCATCGGGGCCACCAGCGGTTATGTTTTCCTCTGGCTGGTCTACCAGTTTTTCAAGCTGGTAACCGGCAAGGAAGGCATGGGTTATGGCGACTTCAAACTCTTTGCCGCACTGGGCGCCTGGCTCGGATGGCAGAGCCTGCCATTAATTATCCTGTTTTCATCGTTGGCTGGTGCCATCGTGGGAATTACCTTCATCGTGTTTTTCGGCCACGACCGCCGCATGCCCATGCCCTTCGGACCGTTCTTGTGCGTGGCCGGTTGGGTTGCGCTCCTTTGGGGCGATACCCTGACACGTTACTACCTGCAGTTCGCCCGCATCGGTTCCTGAATCCAGCACTCATGTTGCGCGTAGGTTTGACCGGCGGCATCGGCAGTGGCAAATCCACCATCGCCTCGTTGTTCACCATGCGCGGAGTGCCGGTGATCGATACCGACGAGATCGCGCGTGGCCTGACTGAACCGGGGCAGGAATCGTTTGACGAAATTGTCCGTGCTTTTGATGGCTCGATCCTGGATGAAAACCACCGGATAGACCGCAATAAACTTCGTGAGCGAGTCTTTGACAATGCCGATGAACGTCGTCGTCTCGAGACGATTTTGCATCCGCGCATTCGTGCCATTGTCCGGGAGAAGCTCGCCACGCTTGAGGCGCCCTATGGCATTGTCGTTGTGCCGCTCCTGATCGAATCCGGCTTTACCGACCTCGTGGATCGTATTCTGGTCGTAGACGCATTGGAAAATGTGCAGGTTCAACGCACCACCACCCGCAGCGGATATAGCGAACCGGAAATACGGAAAATCATGTCGGCACAAGCAAGCCGGGCGCAGCGACTGCAACAGGCCAATGACGTGATCGAGAACAATGGCGACAGAAAACAGCTTGAAGGCGAGGTAGAGCGCAAACATCAATGGTATTTGTCGCTCGCAGCCACGACGAAAAAAATATAAGTTTCACCGCAGAGTACGCAGAGATCACAGAGATTTTTCAGTTAATTTTCGTGGTTCTTCTCTGCGTCCTCTGCGCTCTCTGCGGTAAACAATCAATAAATCAAACCTTCTTTAACTACGATACTCGGCGTTGATGCGCACATATTCGTGCGACAAGTCTGAGGTCCAAACTCGAGCGGAAGCGCTGCCCGCCCCTAACTCCACCCCGATCCGGATTTCCGGCAGCTGCATAACGGAGAGCCCCTTGGCGTCGGTATAGCCAGCGTCCGCGGCACCATGGCGCACCACGCATAGCTCATTAAGATAAATCCCCACTTTGGCGACATCCAGTTGCGCAACCGGTGCGCGTCCGATCGCCGCCAGAATGCGCCCCCAATTGGGGTCGCTGGCAAAAAACGCCGTTTTCACCAACGGTGAATGCGCAATGGTATAAGCCACCGCGAGACAATCTGATTCAGTGCGGCCACCCTTCACCTCAACGGTTATGAACTTGGTCGCGCCCTCGGCGTCGCGCACAATGGCTTGAGCAAGCTCCATGAATACTTCCGTGATGGTTCCCAGCAATACGGTATAAGCCTCTCCACCAGTCTGATCAATCACCGGATTTCCGGCTGTTCCGGAAGCAAGCAATACGCAAGCATCGTTGGTCGAGGTATCGCCGTCCACGGTGATGCGATTAAAAGACTGGCTCACGGCAGCTGACACGCACGCCTGAAGTGCCGGCGGTGCCACAGCAGCATCCGTTGCGACAAATGCCAACATGGTTGCCATGTCCGGCCGGATCATGCCGGCGCCCTTGGCGATACCCGTCACCGTAACCGTACGCGAACCGATTTTGACCTGACGTGAGCTTCCCTTCGGCAAGGTATCGGTCGTCATGATGCCATGCGCCGCTTCGGCCCAACCGTTTTGATTGAGACTGGCGAGGCAGGACGGCAGGCCGGCAACAATTCGCTCACGCGGAAGCCGCTCGCCGATCACGCCCGTGGAGAACGGCAAGATTTCAGCAGCTTTACAGCCCAACTGGCTGGCGAGCGCCTCGCAACAGGCGCGCGCGTCTTCGATGCCAAGATCACCAGTCCCGGCGTTGGCAAAACCGGTATTGATGAGCAAGGCGCGGGGCATAAAGTTGGCGAAGTGCTCGCGTGCCACGGCGACGGGAGCGGCACAGAAGCGGTTTTGCGTAAAGACAATGGCTGCCTGTGTTCCCGACGCGCACTCAATCACCACCAGATCGCGTCGATCTTTTTTGCGGATACCAGCGGCAGTGGTGCCCAGACGAATGCCGGAGACGGAATGCAGATCAGGTAAACCATGCAAACCGACCGCCATGGATCAGTCCAGCTTTCCGTGACAATGCTTGTACTTTTTGCCGGAGCCGCAGGGGCAGTGCTCGTTACGTCCGATCTTGGGCTGGCGGCGAGTAACGGGTTTTTGCGCCACCGCCACGTCATCGTCACCCTCGTTTTCTTCCGGCTGACTGCCGGCATTGAGCGTCGGGTGAACGAATTGCATTTCCTGAGGCTGGCGATTCTGGTTTTCCAGCGCCTCAACATCCTGCGGTGCCTGCACCTGAACATGTGCCAACAGATTGATCGCATCGTGCCGCACGCGGGTTAACATATCGGAGAACAGCACAAAAGATTCGCGCTTGTACTCTTGCTTCGGGTCTTTCTGGGCATAACCGCGCAAGTGAATGCCCTGACGCAGGTAGTCCATTCCGGCAAGATGGTCCTTCCACTGGGTGTCCAGCACTTGCAGCATGATCGCCTTCTCCAGATGGCGCATCACATCGGGCCCAATGGAAACACTCTTTTCAGCATGCTTTCGGTCAGCCTCGCTGATGACGCGCGCGCGCAATTTCTCCTCGTCCAGAGAGGACTCTTCCTTGAGCCAGTGAGCAATCGGAAGTTTCAGGCCCAGGTCGCGTTCAAGGCTCTCTTCCAGACCCGGAATATCCCACTGTTCTTCCAGGCTCTCCGGCGGAACATGCTGGCTGATCATTTCATTAACGACATCGTGTCGTATGGTGGTAATGCTTTCCGATATATCTCCCACATCCATGAGCCGGTTGCGCTGCTCATATATCACCTTACGCTGGTCGTTCGCCACATCGTCATATTCCAACAACTGTTTACGGATGTCGAAGTTACGTCCCTCCACCTTGCGCTGGGCATTCTCAATGGCGCGCGTCACCCACGGATGTTCAATGGCCTCACCCTCCTGCATGCCAAGCTTCTGCATGAGGCCAGAGAGGCGGTCGCTTCCGAAAATGCGCAGAAGATTGTCTTCAAGGGAGAGATAAAAACGTGAGGAACCGGCATCACCCTGGCGACCGGAACGGCCACGCAACTGGTTGTCGATACGGCGCGATTCATGCCGTTCGGTGCCAATCATGTGCAGTCCGCCCGCGTCCAGGACTTGTTGATGACGTTTGTCCCACTCGGCGCGCGCGCGTTCGCGTTTCGGCTTGTCGTCGCCGATCTCTTTGAGTTCCATTTCAAGATTTCCGCCAAGGACAATATCGGTGCCGCGGCCCGCCATGTTGGTGGCTATGGTCACGGCGCCGGGACGACCGGCCTGCGCGACAATCATCGCCTCTCGTTCATGATGCTTGGCGTTTAAAACCTGATGCTCAATCTTCTCTTTCTGCAGCAGGCGCGAGAGATGCTCCGAGGCCTCGATCGTAACGGTGCCTACCAGCGCCGGCTGGCCGCGCTGATGACAATCCCGGATATCCGCGAGTATCGCGGCGTGTTTTTCCGCCGCGGTACGGTAGATCTGGTCGGCCATGTCCTTACGAACCATCGTCCGGTGGGTCGGTACCACCACCACTTCGAGACCGTAAATTTGCTGGAACTCAAAGGCCTCGGTGTCGGCCGTGCCGGTCATACCGGCAAGTTTGCCGTACAGCCTGAAATAATTCTGGAAGGTGATGGTCGCCAGCGTCTGATTCTCGTTCTGGATCAGCACGCCTTCCTTCGCTTCCACCGCCTGGTGCAGCCCGTCCGACCAGCGCCGCCCCTGCATCATGCGCCCGGTAAACTCATCGATGATAATGACCTCGTTATCGCGCACAATGTAATCCACCTCGCGCTTGAAGAGCGCATGCGCACGCAGCGCGGCGACAAGATGGTGCATTAATATAAGATTCGAAACGTCGTACAGACTCGACCCGGGTTGCAGCAAGCTGGCCTGGGCCAGCAGTTTCTCGACCGTTTCATGGCCGGCCTCGGTCAGATTGGCTTGGCGGGTCTTTTCATCCACGCTGTAGTCGCCCGGTCCGTCCTCCGTTTCCTGCTTGGTCAGGTGTGGAATGATGGTGTTGACCTTGACGTACAGATCGGTGCTTTCCTCAGCCGGTCCGGAAATAATAAGCGGCGTGCGCGCCTCGTCGATCAGGATCGAGTCTACCTCGTCGACGATGGCGTAGTTGAGCCTGCGCTGCGAGCGTTCCTCGGCACGAAACGCCATGTTGTCGCGCAGGTAATCGAAACCGTATTCATTATTGGTGCCATAGGTAATATCGGCGGCATAGGCCTCGCGCTTGGTCTGGCGGTCTTGTCCGGGAACGACCACGCCCACGCTCATGCCCAGGAACTGGTATATCTGACCCATCCACTCCGCGTCGCGCCGGGCAAGATAATCGTTGACGGTCACCACGTGCACGCCTTTACCCGAAAGCGCGTTCAAATAGACGGGCAGCGTGGCAACCAGTGTTTTGCCCTCACCGGTTCGCATTTCCGAAATCTTTCCCTGGTGCAACACCATGCCGCCGATCAGCTGCACATCAAAGTGACGCATACCGAGCGTGCGCTTGGAGGCTTCGCGCACCACCGCAAAAGCCTCGCTTAAAAGGCTGTCCAGTGTCTCGCCATTAGACACGCGGGTTTTGAATTCAGCAGTTTTCGCACGCAGTTGCTCGTCGGTAAGTTGAGAGATCCCGGGTTCGAGCGCGTTGATGCGCGCCGCGTCCTGCTGCATGCGCTTGATCAGGCGTGTATTGCGGCTGCCAAAAATCCTGGTAAGTGCTTTCGTAATCATGAAAATCCGTGCGCCTCACGGGGAGACGTATCAAAAGAACGGCGATTATGGAGGAAAAACGAAAAGACTTGAAGCTTCGCGGTGGTGTGACCTATTTGCTGGCTTGCTGCAAATACCGCATGGGGTTCACCGCGGTTCCATTGCGCACTACCTCGAAATGCAGGTGAGGGCCGGTGGAACGACCGGAAGTGCCGACCAGCGCGATGGACTGGCCTTTCTGTACGCGATCACCCGCCCTGACAAGGACGGCGCTGGCATGGGCATAACGCGTCGTCAAACCGGATTCATGCGTGACCTCGACCATCATTCCATAACCGGCCTTGTCTCCGCTGTGGCTGACAACACCATCACCCACGGCATGCACCGGCGAACCCATGCTCGAGGCGATGTCCACACCGTCATGTTGGGACTGATGGCCATTGAAAGGATCGGCGCGCACACCAAAACCGGAGGAAATCCATCCGCCGTCCACCGGCCAGCCGGATGGCGTCACAGCCGCGTTGAGCTTGCGATCCAGCAGCAGGTTTTCGAGCGCGCTCAGGCGCTCTTGCTGGCGCTCAATCTCTCGTGTCAGGCGATCGAGCGAATCCATGAGTTCGGGTGGATTCGACGAGGCGGCTGTCTTTTCGGGTCCACCCATGGCCGCTTCGACGGAAAAATTGAATTCGCGTGCATCCAGCCCTGCCATGCGCGTCAGGCGGGAGCCCAGCGCATTGAGTCGCATCATTTGTGCCTGCATCTGGCCCAGCCGCTGTGCCAACGCGTTGAGATGCGTCTCGGCATTGCGCTTGGCCTCGGCCACCGCCGTGCGCTGCGCTGCCAGTTCGCGGCGCTGAGCCGCCAGCAGCGAATCCGCGTTGTAGGCGGTGAGCATATCCTGCGCATGGTAGGCAACGATGCCGACCAGAACCGGCAGTGCGAGAAAAACCACCAGGGCGATAAGGACAAGATGACGATGGGAAAAGGTAGTATTGCGCCCTTTGCCACGTTGACTGTTGGGTACCAGGATAATATTCATGCCGCGTTTCGCCTTTTAACTTCCCGCTCGCTGTGCGCCGGTCAGGTTGCCGGAACCGTGCGCACGAAGGCGATAGGCGCCTCGTCGTTTTCATCGTAAGTGATGAGTTCCCATGCTTCCTGGTTCGTCACCAACTCGCGCAGCAGACGATTATTGAGAGAATGACCGGACTTGTGCGCGCTGAAGGCGCCGATCAACGGGTGTCCCAACAGATACAGATCACCAATGGCGTCCAGCACCTTGTGTTTGACGAATTCGTCTTCGTATCGCAAGCCGTCATCATTCAGGATGCGGTAATCATCCATCACAATGGCGTTATCCAGACCGCCACCGCGCGCCAGCCCCACGGCACGCAAGGCCTCAAGATCGCCCATGAAACCAAAGGTGCGGGCACGACTGACCTCCTTGACGAAGGAGGTGGTGGAAAAATCGACCGTGGCATTCTGAGTCGAATTGCGGAAAGTCGGATGATCGAATTCGATGGCAAAGGAAACTTTGAACCCTTCAAACGGCTGAAAGCAGGCCCACTTGTCGCCCTCTTCCACGCGTACTTCCTTTTTGATGCGCATGAAACGTTTCGGCGCGGTCTGCTCGGCAATACCGGCCGACTGCACCAGGAACACAAAGGGACCGGCACTGCCGTCCATGATCGGCACTTCTGCCGCCGTCAAATCGACGTAGGCGTTATCGATACCGAGTCCGGCAAACGCTGACATTAGATGTTCCACCGTGGACACCCTCGCCCCATTAAATTCAAGTGTAGTTGAGAGGCGGGTATCGGAGACATTTTCCGGGCAGGCGCGAATTTCCACCGGATCAGCCAAGTCGATGCGGCGAAAGACAATTCCAGTTTCGGAAGAGGCGGGCCGGAGGGTCAGATAGACCTTTTCGCCTGTATGCAAACCCACGCCTGTTGCGCGGATAACGTTTTTCAGTGTTCGTTGTTTAATCATTGAATACTTCTTCTTGAAGATCCCTTTCTTGCGAAAAGGCGTGCATTTCTCCGCCGGGGCGGGAAATAGTCACGCTGGGTTAAGTTGGTGCATGCAACCCTGCATACCGATTATGATTTCACTCGGGTAAGGTTTACGGAAAAATCAGTCCCTACCTGTAATTTAAGGATAAAACCCCACACCTGTCCAGCCAAATCTCGGTTTGGAAGCTGCGACCGGGAAACCAAGCCCGATAAACGGCCTGTTCCAAGGTTAACGCCTCCTGGCCGCCGGGTCCCATAGCGTCGGAAACTCCCTTCCGTGGCGAAGCTCCTTTGAGGGGCGTTCGCCTCGGGCGTAAGGCGCTAGTCCGCCTGCTTACGCAAAAACGCCGGGATATCCAAGTACTCGATGGCCGCCTCAGATGCCGTGGCCAGGGGACGCTCTGTACGCCGATTCCGGATCACCGTCGGAGTCTCGTAATCCTCGAAGTCAGTCGTACCGGTTCCGGTCTTGACCACCTTGTACGGCTGCTTGCGCTGCTTTTCCTGTCCAAGGCCCGTCGCCACCACCGTCACGCGCAGTTCCTCGCGCATCTCAGGCTCGATCACGGTGCCAATCACCACGGTGGCATCTTCGGAAGCAAATTCCTTGATGGCATTACCAACCTCCTCGAATTCCCCGATAGACATGTCGAGTCCACCCGTGATGTTGACCAGAATCCCGCGGGCGCCGGAGATATTGATGTCCTCCAGCAAGGGACTCGAAACCGCCGCGATCGCTGCTTCGCGCGCGCGTGACGGCCCACTGGCGGAGGCCGCACCCATCATGGCCATGCCCATCTCCGACATCACGGTGCGCACGTCGGCAAAGTCCACATTAATAAGTCCGGGACGGGTAATCAGCTCGGCGATGCCCTGTACAGCGTTTTGCAGCACTTGGTTGGCTTTACCGAAGGCATCGAGCAGTGTGGCATCCTTGCCCAATACCGTCAGTAGTTTCTCGTTCGGAATCGTAATGATGGAATCGACGTACTGGGCCAGATCCGAGATTCCCTGGTCGGCGATGCCCATGCGCTTGCGGCCCTCGAACGGAAACGGCTTGGTCACGACAGCTACCGTCAGGATACCCATATCCTTGGCCACTTGCGCCACCACCGGCGCGGCGCCAGTGCCGGTACCACCGCCCATACCAGCGGTGATAAAGACCATGTCAGCACCGGAAAGCGCCTCGGCGATGCGTTCGCGATCCTCGACAGCGGCCTGACGGCCGATATCGGGATTAGCGCCGCAACCCAGACCCTTGGTGAGATTGGTTCCCAGTTGCAGAATGGTCTTCGCCT
This sequence comes from Sulfuricaulis sp., assembly GCF_024653915.1. Lineage (NCBI taxonomy): Bacteria > Pseudomonadati > Pseudomonadota > Gammaproteobacteria > Acidiferrobacterales > Acidiferrobacteraceae > Sulfuricaulis > Sulfuricaulis sp. Next base: position 79,199 of record NZ_JANLGY010000020.1, read on the forward strand.
GCGATCGCTTGAGCGCCTGCGAATCTGTGTTGGCATTGATGAACTCCACGCCCTCGATGTTGGCGGAGACCATGTGGTCGACGACATTACCACCGCCCCCGCCAACGCCGATTACCTTGATTACCGCTTGCTGCCCATAGGTATCCATCAGTTCAAACATGTGTAACCTCCAGTGTAGGTTTCCTTGATTTCATTAATCGAAACATCTTCCCGTTTCCCACTTTAAAAATTCCCCTGAAACCAGCTCTTCATCTTGCTCCAGACTCCTTTCACACCCACGGCTGTACCAGGATTCTGCACGTACGTCTTGCCTTCCCGGCACCGTGCGCCGTACAGCACCAGACCCACGCCAGTGGCGAAGATCGGGTTTTGCACCACGCCCTTCAACCCTCCGATGTACTGCGGCACGCCCAGGCGCACCGGCATGTGAAATACCTCTTCCGCGAGATCGACCACGCCTTCCATCTTGGCGCTGCCTCCTGTGAGCACGAGACCACTTCCAATCACGTCCTCGAAACCACTGCGACGCAGCTCCGCCTGCACCAGGCTGTAGAGTTCCTCGATACGCGGCTCGATGACCTCGGCGAGCGTCTGGCGCGAAAGCTTGCGCGGCGGTCGGTCGCCTACCCCTGGCACCTCGATGGTTTCATCGCGATGTGCCAACTGGGTAAGCGCACAGCCGTATTTTTTCTTGATATCCTCGGCATACTGCGTCGGCGTGCGTAGCGCCACGGCGATGTCATTCGTCACCTGATCGCCGGCGATGGGGATGACAGCGGTGTGGCGGATCGCCCCATCGGTGAACACCGAGATGTCGGTGGTGCCACCGCCAATGTCCACCAGGCACACGCCCAGCTCTTTTTCGTCCTCCGTCAGCGTGGAAATACCGGAAGCGAGTTGTTCGAGAATAATGTCGTCCACCTCCAGCCCGCACCGACGCACGCATTTAATGATGTTCTGTGCCGCACTGACCGCGCCGGTCACAATATGCACCTTGGCCTCGAGTCGCACGCCGCTCATGCCGACCGGCTCCCGGATACCCTCCTGCTTGTCGATGATGAATTCCTGGGGAAGGATATGCAGTATCTTCTGGTCCGCGGGGATGGCGAGTGCGCGCGCCGCCTCCATCACACGCTCTACGTCGCCCTGCCCAACTTCCTTATCCTTGATGGCGACAATACCGTGCGAGTTAAAACTGCTGATGTGCGAACCCGCGATGCCGGCATAGACCGAATGAATCTGGCAACCGGCCATGAGTTCTGCCTCTTCCACCGCGCGCTGAATCGATTGCACCGTGGATTCAATGTTCACTACCACGCCCTTTTTCATTCCGCGCGAGGGATGATGTCCCACGCCAATGATCTCGACCTCGCCCGTTGGCGCAATTTCGCCGACGATCGCGAGCACCTTGGAAGTGCCGATATCGAGGCCCACAATCAGCTTGTCATCGTCTCTCTTCGCCATAATTACCCCTTCTTGGCTGCTGCTGTCCGTCCCGTGCCGATGGCGTCTGCGTGCCCCGACGTATCTCGATGACCGGCGGCTTGCGCGCCGGCCTGCTGTACTGCAAATCCGTTGGTATACCGCAGGTCTATCTGTGAGATTTTCGCACCCTGGTGTTTCAGCGCTTGCGCGTATACACGCGCAAAACGTTCCAGTTTGTATTCCGGCTGATCCCGATCCAGCACTATGATCATCGTCGCTCCCGGAATCCTCCCTCCCGTATCGCCATTCGACACTACCAGTCTCCAGACACGTCGAGGCGTCAACGTGATGTTTTCCAGTTTCAGCCCGACTACCGCCAGGATCTGGCCGAGTTTTTTGTAATGCTCCAGCACCTGTGCTCCGGCACCATCCGGCCCCTCGAGCTGCGGGAGCTCAGCCGACGGATCGCTCTGAGTCACGCGCATCACATCGCCGGCCTGATTTAAATAAGCGCTGTTACCCCAGCGTGCGGCGAGCTGCTGCTCGGTGAACTGGACATGCACATCCTGTGGCCACTGGCGGCGCACCGACGCCCGGTAAACCCAGGGCAAGGATTCCACGCGCGCCTTCACCGCCTCCAGATTGAGCAGGAAGAAATTACCGCGCACGACGTTCATCACGGCAGTTTGCAATTCCTGCTGCGTCACCTGTTTGAATTCGCCTTCGAAGCGCACGTTTCGCACCGGAAAATGATCGGTACGCAGCAACCAATCGGCGCCGAAAGCCAGTACCAGTAACACTGACAGCAGCGAGAACAACAGCACTGCCGCCTTGAACAGGCTGATGCCTTCGTCGGCCTTTCCGCGTGTCATCTCAGCGCCTGACATCGGCTGTCTCCAGTATGCGCAACACCAATTCATCGAAATCCATGCCCACCTGCTTCGCCGCCTTGGGCACGAGACTGTGATCCGTCATGCCCGGCACCGTGTTCACTTCCAGCGCGTATGCGCGCCCGCTTTTGTCGAGCATGAAATCCACTCGGCCCCACCCGCCGCAACCGAGCACGGCAAACGCCCGTTGCGCGAGCGTCTGGATGGCGCGCTCCTCGTCCGCGGGCAGGCCGCAAGGACAGAGATAGCGCGTGGTATCCAGCAGGTACTTCGCCTCGTAGTCGTAAAATTCGCGATCGGTCTCAATCTGGATCAGCGGCAGCGCCTGTTCGCCGAGAATCCCGCAGGTAATTTCCGCGCCGTCGATGAAGCGCTCGGCCATGACCTGATCGTCGTATTTGGCTGCGCTTTTCCATGCGTCCTTGAGCTCAGTCACTGACTTGGCCTTGCTCACACCAAGGCTCGAACCTTCGCGCACGGGTTTAACAAAAACCGGCAAGCCGAGTTTCGCGGCCACCTTGTCGAAATCGGTGCTGGCTTCGAGCACAGCGTATTCCGGCGTCGGGATGCCGGCGGCGGACCAGAGAAATTTGGTTCTGAGTTTGTCCATGCCCAGTGCCGAGCCCAGCAAGCCGCTGCCGGTATAGGGAATATCCAATACTTCCAGCGCCCCCTGAATCACGCCGTCCTCACCCCAACGTCCGTGCAGCACAATGAATACGCGTTCGAATTCCCCGTCTTCCAGCAGCCGCAAAACAGACCTGTCGGCATCGAAGCCATAAGCATCGACCCCTTTACGTTTCAGGGCGGCCAACACAGCGTTGCCGCTCTTGAGCGATACCTCGCGTTCCGCCGAAGGACCTCCCATCAGCACCGCCACCTTGCCAAAGTTTTTACGGTTCATGCGTTAATCTCGCCGATGACTCGCACTTCGGTTTCCAGCGTCACCCCGTGCAGGTTTTCCACCGTGGCCTGGATCCGTGATATCAGGCGTTCAATCTCTGCCGCCGTGGCGCTACCCTGGTTAACGATGAAATTCGCGTGCAGCTCGGAGACACAGGCCTTACCTTCGCACGCGCCCTTCATTCCACTGGCCTCGATCAAGCGCGCGGCATAATCGCCGGGGGGATTTTTAAAAATGGATCCGGCGTTTGGCAACTGCGTCGGCTGGGTCGCTCCACGCTTCGCCAGCAGGGTCTTGATAAGCGTTTTCCCCTGAGAGACGTCTCCGCTATCAAGCCGGAAATGCGCGGCGACAAACCATTCGCCCTGGGGGCCGCCGACTTTGCGATAATCGATTGTGTAATCCGATGGCGTGCGCGTGCGCCGTTCACCGTGGCGGTCAATGGTTTCCACTGCCTCGACGATGTTCCAGGTTTCTCCGCCGAAGGCGCCAGCGTTCATCGCCAGTGCACCACCGACCGTGCCGGGGATGCCGGCCAGAAATTCCGCGCCAACCAGCTCACGCTCGGAGCAGAAACGGGCCACTTTGGCCCCTGCCACGCCGGCCTCAGCACGCACCACGCCAGCGCGTAAAATGGCCAAGCCGCTCAGCGCGCCACTGGTCATGATCACCGTGCCGCGCACGCCACCGTCACGCACCAACAGGTTGCTTCCCAGCCCCACCCAATGCAGCTGCTCTGGCGCCGGCAATGACATGAGAAACGCCGCGAGATCATCGAGATCGGCGGGAATATAAAGCCGGTCTGCCGGTCCGCCGACGCGCCAGCTGGTGTGGCGCGACATCGGCTCGTTCATGAGCAGTCGTCCGCGCAGGCTTGTGCTGGATTTCGCCGGCATCATCATTTTCCTCCCTTGCCCAGCGTCTGCGGCAGCGAAGCAGCAACGTTGCCGATTGAACCTGCCCCCAGGGTCAGCAACACGTCGTTACCGTGCAGCACATCGACCAAGGCCTGCGGAAGCGTACTGACATCTTCCAGGAAAATCGGGTCGGCCTTGCCGCGCGCGCGGATGGCGCGGCACAGGGCGCGGCCGTCCGCACCGCTGACCGGTTTCTCGCCCGCGGCATAAACCTCCGTGATGAGCAAAGTATCGATCTCTGCCAACACGGTGCTGAAATCGTCCAGCAGGTCATGCGTGCGCGTGTAGCGATGTGGCTGAAACACCACGACGAGCCGGCGCTGCGGCCAGCTGGCGCGGGCGGCTGCGACGGTCGCGGCGATTTCACGCGGATGATGCGCATAGTCGTCCACCAGGATCACATCACCACTGTCCTGCTTGATGCGTCCGTTGATCTGGAAACGCCGTCCAATGCCGCCGAAGGCGGCCAACGCCCGTGCAATCGCTGCCTCGTTCACACCCAACTCGTGCGCGATGGCTATGGCCGCAAGCGCATTGAGCACGTTGTGATGACCCGGCTGATTCAACTCAACCGTCAGCCAGTTCTTCTGGCCGCGCAGCTCGGCGGTAAAATGCATGCGAGTTTCCTGCTGGCGAATGTTGACGGCACGCAAATCGGCTTCCGGCACCGTCCCATAGGTCAGCAATGGGCGATGTACCCGTGGGATGACCTCGCGCACCACCGGGTCATCGAGACACAGAACGGCCAGACCGTAGAACGGAAGTTGCTGCAGAAAATCGACAAAGGCCTGCTTCAGCCGATCGAAATCACCACCGTAGGTGGCCATGTGATCAGCGTCGATGTTGGTCACGACCGCCATGAACGGGGCGAGATGCAGAAAGGAAGCATCGCTTTCATCGGCCTCTGCGACCAGATATTGCCCGCGTCCCAGTCGCGCATGCGTGCCGGCACTGTTGAGTCGTCCGCCGATCACGAAGGTGGGATCAAGCCCGCCTTCAGCCAGGCAACTGGCGATCAGGCTCGTGGTAGTGGTTTTGCCGTGTGTGCCGGCAATGGCAATGCCACGCTGCAGGCGCATTAATTCGCCCAGCATCTCGGCACGCGGAATGACTGGCACGCGCGCCAGACGCGCCGCGCGAACTTCCGGATTGACATCATCCACGGCTGACGACACCACCACCACGTCCACGGCTTTAATAAGCTGTGGATCGTGGCCAATGGCAACTTTGATGCCGAGGGAGATCAGGCGCTTGGTGTTGGGCGACTCACGCACATCCGATCCGGTAACCTCAAACTGGAGGTTGTGCAACACTTCGGCAATACCGCACATACCCGCGCCGCCGATGCCGACAAAATGCACGTGCTTCACACGGTCACGCATGCGTGTGCTCCAGGCATAATCTCGCCACGGTTTCAGCCGCATCGGTCACGGCCAGATGACGCGCCGCTTGTGCCATCTTCAACAAGAGCCCACGGTTGCCGGCGAATCCGCCAAGCAGCTCGCATACACGGGCATTGTTGAATTCCGCCGGCGGGATCAGCACCGCCGCGTCACGCTCGGACAAAAATTTCGCATTCGCGGTCTGGTGATCGTCGACCGCATAAAGATAGGGAACCAGAATCGCCGCGGACCCGGAGGCGGCGATCTCGGCGATCGTCATAGCCCCGGCGCGACATATCACAACGTCTGCCCAGGCATAGGCCTGCGCCATGTCATCGATGAATTCCATCACCTTGGCCGGCACGTCGCCGTATGCACGCTGCACCGATTCCGCGGCGTTACGGCCACACTGATGCCAGATCTCCGGTCGAATGTCGGCCGGCAATTCCTGCACGGCATCGGGCACAACGTCGTTGAAAATCCTGGCCCCCAGGCTGCCGCCGACAATCAGCAACCGCAGCCGGCCGCGGCGGGAGGCCAGTCTTTCATCCGGAGGCGGCAGCGCGGCAATTTCGTCACGCACCGGATTGCCCACGGGGCGCGCGACCAGATGTCGGCCGAAGGCATTCGGGAAACCGCTCAGCACCTGATCGGCGAGCGGCGCCAGCCACTTGTTGGTCATGCCGGGAATCGCGTTCTGCTCGTGGATGAGCAACGGAGTACGCGTCAACCAGGCCATCAAACCTCCAGGACCGGCAACGAATCCGCCGAGAGACAATACGGCATCGGGCTTTCTGCGGCGCAGCACGCGGAACGCCTGCGCCATGGCATATATAAGAGTGAACGGGAACAGCAGCCAGCGCAGCCAGCCCTTGCGCCGCACGCCCTGGATCGTCAGCCATTCCATTTCGATAGCAAGCCCCGAAGCCGGCACCGCATGCGCCTCCAGGCCCCGGCGCGTACCCAGCCACACAACTTGCGTACGTTTTTCGAGCAATCGGCGCGCCACGGCGAGGCCGGGGAACACATGCCCTCCGGTACCGCCCGCCATAATCAGCACGCAAGTCATTGCTCCGCCTCCGATAGCACTACAATATTCCACATTCCGTTTTGTCGGCGTCTGGCGGCATTCGCCACGGTTGCATCCCCACGCTTCGCGTGGGGGGCGCCCCGGAGCGTCGCCCGAGGGACCCGCGCAGCGGGATCGGGCAGCGGAGGGGATGCCAGCGACCGCATGCGGGGCGCCGGCATCCCCGCATCCCCGAAGGGGCCCCTGCTCCGCGCTGCGCGGTCGCCATCGCCCTGCTCATGCCGCCCCCCAATTGCCGCCGCGCGCCGCGCGCCCGATGAGAAGCAGCAGACCCATCGCCATGCAGCTCACCAGCATGCTGGAACCGCCATAACTTACGAATGGCAGTGTCAGTCCCTTGGTTGGCAACAAACCCATGTTGACACCCATGTTGATCATGGCTTGGCCACCGAGCAGCAGCCCGATGCCTTGCGCCAGGCGCGCGCCGTAGATCTGGCCGGCAACTTCCGCCTGGTGCGCGATGACGAAGGCGCGCACGATAATAATGCTGTACAGCACCATCATGCCGAGCACCGCCACCAATCCGAGTTCTTCGGCCATCACGGCGAACACGAAATCGGTGTGCGACGCGGGCAGATAAAAAAGCTTCTGCATGCTGGCGCCCAGCCCGGCGCCAAACCATTCGCCGCGCCCGAAGGCAATCAACGACTGCACCAACTGGAATCCGGTGTTGAACGGATCTGCGAATGGATCCATGAAACTCGTCGCCCGCGCCATGCGATACGGAGAGATGATGGTGAGCAGCACCATGCTGCCGGCACCGGCGCCTAGGACCATCATGAAGTGCCAGAAACGCACGCCGCCGAGGAACAGCATGGAAAACACTGTCACGGTAATTACCACCAGCGAACCCATGTCGGGTTCCATCAGCAGCAACGCCCCAATCACCGCCAGCACGAGGCTGACCATCACGATGCCCTGGGTAAAATTCTTGAGCGCCTCCTGCTTGCGTACCAGATATCCCGCGACGTAAATCACCGCGAATAGCTTCATGAATTCCGACGGCTGCACGTTCAGGACGCCAAGCCGAATCCAGCGCGAACTGCCGTTGACGTGCGCACCTATGCCAGGCAGCAGTACAACAAACAGCGAGACCATGCCGATCAGCAGAAGATACGGACCGGACTTTTCCCACCAACGCACGCGCGTGCGCATGGTGAGCGCCATGAACAGCAAACCCAGGATTGTGTAAGAGGCATGGCGGATGAGGAAATAGGCGCTGTTGTTCATCTCGCGATCGGCGTAAGCGACAGACGCTGAATACACCATGATTACACCCGTCGCGAGCAGCACGATGGTGCTGCCCAAAAGCCACGGGTCCCACGCCGGGCGTGCCCGACCCGCCGAACGCAGCACACCCGGCATGATGACAGCGCTCATGCCAATTCCTCGCGCACGGCCTGACAGAAAACTTCGGCACGGTGCTCGTAATTGCGGAACATGTCGAAGCTGGCGCAGGCAGGTGAAAGCAACACCACGTTTCCCGGTTGTGCCAGTTTCTTGGCAATTCGCACGGCATCGTGCATATCCTTCGCGTGATGCACCTTCACGGCCTTGCCAAGCGCGGCCTCGATCTGTGGCGCATCGCGCCCGATGAGCACCACCGCGCGGGCATGCTGGATGCACGCCGGTTTCATATCGCTGAAATCCTGTCCCTTGCCGTCGCCGCCGGCGATGAGAATCACCGGCGAGGTCATGCCGTTCAACGCCGCCACGGTGGCGCCGACGTTCGTCCCTTTCGAATCGTCATACCAGCGCACATCCTGGTGCTCGGCCACCAGTTCGGTGCGGTGCTTGAGTCCTTTGAATGTCCGCACCGCCGCACAGAAAGCCTCGGGCGCGACTCCCACGGCCTCGGCCAGCGCCATGGCCGCGAGCACATTGGCCAGGTTATACCGGCCGGTAAGCGGTACTTCGCGCACGGGCATGAGCGATTCCTTTCCGCGCATCAGCCAAGTCTCACCGCGGATTTCATCGAGACCATAATCCTGCGCCGTAAGCGGGCGACCAAGTCCGAAATTGACAACGCGACGACCCGACTGGCTCATGCGCAGCACCAGGGGATCGTCGGTATTGATCACCATGGTGCCGTTGCCGCGAAAAATTTGTGCCTTGGCTCCGGCGTATTCATTGATATCACGGTAGCGGTCCATATGATCCGGCGTTATGTTGAGCACCGCCGCGGCGCGCGCATTGAGACTGGTCGTTGTCTCCAGCTGGAAACTCGACAGCTCGAGGACGTAGACATCCGGCTCGTCACCCGCGAGCAGCGACAGTGCCGGTACACCAATGTTGCCGCCGACGGCGGTCCTGAGGCCCGCGTGCCGGCACATCTCTCCGGTCAGGGCAGTGACCGTGCTTTTGCCATTCGTGCCGGTCACGGCGATGACCGGCGCTGTCGCTTCGCGAGCGAACAGCTCAATGTCCCCAACCACCTCGGCGCCATGCTCTGTGGCACGCGCAATCTCGCTTTCCCTGACCGACACGCCCGGGCTCACCACCAGCAGACCCGGGTCGTCGAAAAGCGCCGCAGGCAAGCCACCGGTGTGTACGGCGACCCGCGGTAATTCGCGCCGCAGTTCCGCCAGCTTTGGCGGTTGCTCGCGGGTATCCACCACCACGACCTCATAATCTCGCGCGATGAGATGACGCACGCAGGAAATTCCTGTAAGCCCGAGGCCCACCACCAGCGCGCGTTTTGTTTCCGTCTTTTTCATCGCCACCACATTCACGTTCTGTCCTGACCTCTTTCCCCTCGTCCCTGCCCTCTTCCGCAATGGAAGAGGGAGATTGGCGAGGGTCTTAATTCCTATCGAAGCTTCAATGTCGCCAGTCCAATCAGCACCAGGATCAGCGAGATGATCCAGAAACGCACAATCACGCGCGGTTCGGGCCATCCCTTCAATTCAAAATGATGATGCAACGGCGCCATGCGGAAGATGCGCTTGCCCGTGAGCTTGAATGACGCTACTTGCAAGATCACCGACACCGTCTCCATAACGAACACCCCGCCCATGATGAAGAGCACAATTTCCTGGCGCACCGACACCGCCACGGTCCCGAGCGCCGCGCCCAGTGCGAGCGCGCCGATATCGCCCATGAACACCATGGCGGGATAGGTGTTGAACCACAGAAAACCGAGCCCGGCGCCAACGATGGCGCCACAGAAAATCAACATTTCGCCGGCACCGGCGATATAGGGGAAACCGAGGTAGGCGGAAAATTTCAGGTGACCCATGACGTAGGCAAAGATGCCCAGCGCCGCGGCCACCATGACCGTCGGCATGATCGCCAGGCCATCCAATCCGTCCGTCAGATTCACGGCATTGCTGCTGCCCACGATGACGAAATAAGCGAGCAGGATATAAACCGGGCCCAGATCAATGATGATGTTCTTGAACAGCGGAACGATGAGCGCCGTATCGGCTGGACTCTTGGCGGTGTAATAGAGGAACAGCGCGATCGCCAAACCGGAAACCGTCTGCCAGAAAAACTTGGCCTTGGCGCCGATACCGCGCGGATCTTTATTGATGATCTTCTTGTAGTCGTCGACCCAGCCGATCGCACCGAAGGACACGATGGAGAACAGCACCGCCAGCACGAAGCGGTTGGTGAGGTCCGCCCACAGCAGGGTGGAGACGGCGATCGCCACGATGATCAGCGCCCCGCCCATGGTCGGCGTACCGGCCTTGGCAAGATGGCTCTGCGGGCCGTCCTTGCGCACAGTCTGTCCCAGCTGCCGCACGCCGAGACTCCGGATCATGGTCGGCCCAATCCAGAAGCTGATCATCAGCGCCGTGAGTACGCCCAGGATACCCCGCAGCGTGAGATAACGAAACACGTTGAAAAACGAGAAATCCCGCGCCAGCGATTCGAAAAGATAATAAAGCACTTAGCGTTTCCTCCCGTTCTCGCCGGCGGCCGGGGATTTTTTTGTAATGCCGGCGACGATCTGTTCCATGTGCATCATGCGCGACCCCTTGACCAGCACCGTCATGTCCGCGTGCAGGCAGTCCTGAAGGGCTTCGATGAGGGCCTCATGACTCTCGAAATGACGCGCGCCCTTGCCGAAAGCGCCTACGGCAATGCGTGAAAATTCTCCAATGGCGAACAGGCGCTGGATGCCAAGACGGCCGGCCAGTTCGCCGACGCGGAAATGGATGTCGGCGGCGGATGACCCGAGCTCACCCATGTCACCGAGCACCATTACACGCTCGCCGGAAAATTCCTTGAGCACCTGCAGCCCCGCCGCGACGGAGGTGGGATTGGCGTTATAAGTATCATCAATTATGCGCGCGCCGCTGACGCCCCTTTTCACTTCGAGGCGGCCGGAAACCGTTTGTAGTTTTTCGAGGCCGTTTTTCACCTGTTCAAGCGAGGCGCCAGCCGCAATCGCCGCGCCCGCGCCCGCCAGGGTGTTCATGACATTGTGTCTGCCCAACAAGGGTACGCTCATGTCGATGTCTCCATGGGTGGTGGTTTTCAGATGTATCAGACTGCCGTTGTCGGTAAGCCGGTAATCCGCGCTCACGTCCGCCTTGTGATCCAGCCCGAAGGTCAGGCACTTGCGCCCGGCAACCAACGTCCTCCAGAGAGGAAAAAATTCATCGTCGGCATTGAGCACGGCCGTTCCCGCCGTTCTCAGGCCGGTGAAAATCTCCCCCTTGGCGCGTGCCACACCTTCGACCGTACCGACCCCCGCCAGGTGCGCCTCGCCAGCATTAGTGATGAGCGCGACCGTCGGCCGCGTCATGCGCGACAAATACTCGATCTCACCGAAATGATTCATCCCCATCTCAATAACGGCAAAGCGGTCACTGGAGCGCATTCGCACCAGCGTCAATGGCACGCCGATATCGTTGTTGAAATTTCCGCGCGTAACACACCCGGTTCCGATCTCACCCAGAATGGTGCCGATCATTTCCTTGACCGTGGTCTTGCCGTTGCTGCCGGTGATGGCGACGACCGGGACCTGAAATTGGTTGCGCCAGAATGCCCCGAGATTGCCATAAGCCAGTCGCGTGTTCGGCACATGCACATAGGGCAACGGCGTTTGCATATCGCGTCCCAGCAGGGCCCCCACGGCACCCGCACTGATGGCTTCGGCCAGAAAGTTGTGTCCATCGAAGCGATCGCCCTTGATCGCGACATACAAGTCACCGGCCTGTAATGTACGCGTGTCATGACTGACGCCCGTGAACACGGCGTCCGAACCCTTGCGCGGGCACTTCAGAACATCGGCGAGAATTTCGAGAGACATCACGCTGCCGCTCCCATCAGCTGTCTTACCACTTCCCGATCGCTGTAAGGCAGACGTTCGTCGCCCACCTGCTGGTAATCCTCATGTCCCTTGCCGGCGATGAGCACGATGTCATCCGTAGCGGCGGTCTGAATGGCTGTTTTGATGGCGGCGCGGCGATCACGGATGATCCGCGGTGAGGCACGCATGCCGCCAGCAATCTCCGCGATAATGGCATCGCCCAACTCATGGCGCGGGTTGTCGTCAGTCAGCATAACCACGTCCGCCAGTCGCTCGGCGATCTCGCCCATCTGCGGACGCTTGCCACGGTCGCGGTCGCCACCACAGCCAAAGACGCACCAGAGCTTTCCCTGCGCGTGCTCGCGCAGTGCCATCAGGATTTTTTCCAGCGCATCCGGCGTGTGCGCATAATCCACCACGACCAGAGGCAAACCCTTGATGCCGCCAAAACGCTCGGCACGTCCGGCGGGGGCATGCGCCCGAGCCAGTCGCGCGGCCGCATCCTTCATGTCCACTCCCAGAACCAAAAGGGTCGTGAACACCGCTAACAGGTTGTACACGTTGAAGTGTCCGATGAGCGGGCTACGCAATTCAATTTCACCGTTGGGCGTCTGGATCCGCAGCCACAGCCCCTCGGGCGAAGGTCGTACCTCGCACGCGCGCACATCGCCACCCTTGATGCCGTAACTCAAGGAAGTCACCGGCGCGCTTATATCGGTCAGCAACCGGCGCCCAAAATCATCGTCATGATTGGTCACCACGTATTTCAATCCTTCCGTGGCAAACAATTTCGCCTTGGCCAGGCCATAAGCTGTCATGTCTCCGTGATAATCGAGATGGTCGCGCGTCAGGTTGGTGAAGACCGCCACATGGAACAGCACGCCATTCACTCGCCCCTGATCGAGCGCGTGCGAGGAGACCTCCATCGCCAGATGCGTGGCACCTTGTCCGAGAAAGTCCGTCATGAGCCGCTGCACCGTCACGGGATCGGGTGTGGTGTGGATCGAGGCGTTAAGCACGCCGGGGAATCCGCTACCGAGCGTGCCAATCACCGCGCAGCGCTTCGGAGGCTGGTCGAGGGCCTGCGCCAGGAGTTGTGTGCAGGTGGTTTTCCCGTTGGTGCCGGTAACGCCGACCACCACGAGCCGTCGCGAGGGCGAACCATAAAAGCGGTCCGCAACGAAGCCGAGTTTCTGACCCAGCCCCGAGACACCAAAGGCGGGCACCGGCACTCCGCGCAACGCATAACCGTCATCTTTTTCGTAGACGATGGCGCAGGCCCCCGAGGCTACGGCATCGCCAATATACTCGCGCCCGTCAGCCACCATTCCCGGCAGCGCCAGAAACAGGTCGCCCGGCTGTACGCGCCGACTGTCCGTTTGCAGCCCGCGTACCTCGCGGCTGGCTACGCCCGGCACACGCGCTATGCCTTCGAGCAGTTCACGCAGGTCAATTATTCTCGGCGTCATTCGGTCATCCGCTCGCTTTTCACTGTCAAGAGACGCGTTTCCTTCCGTGGTGCATCGGGCGGGATGTCAAGCAATCGCAATGCGCCGGCCATCACATGGCCGAAAGCCGGCGCGGCCACTTCGCCGCCGTAGTAGGCGCCACGCGCCGGTTCGTCCACCGTTATCACCATCACGAGGCGTGGTGAGTTGATGGGCGCGAATCCGGCGAACCACGCGACGTATTTGTCTTCGGAGTATCCCTCCGGGGTCAGCTTGCGTACCGTGCCGGTCTTGCCGGCCACGCGGTAATCCGCCACCTGCGCCGCTTTGCCCGTACCGGCATCGCTCACAGCAAGTTCCAGCATGGACTGAAGATGGCGCGCAGTTTTGCCGGACATGATGCGCTCACCTTCCGGTATGGTTTCGGAATGTTGCATCGTCAACGGCAGCGCCGTTCCGTCATTCGCGAGAGCAAGATAGGCGCGCGCCAGTTGCAGTGGTGTTACGGAAATTCCGTAGCCAAAGGAAATGCTCGCCTGGTCGACCGGGACCCACCCTGAGTAGGGATTGAGAAGTCCCGACACTTCGCCCGGAAGCTGCACGCCGGTAGATTGTCCAAACCCGGCGTGGCGCAGCATCTCCCACATGCTCTTCTTGTTCAGCGCCAGCGCAATCTTGGAGATTCCGACGTTGCTCGATTTCTCGATAATGCCCGCGACCGTCAGCACACCGTAATTGTGGTTATCGCGGAATGTGCGATCACCCACCCGCAACACTCCCGGCGTGGTATCGATCACGCTGCCGGGCGAATATTTTCCGCTCTCCAATGCACACGCGATGGTGAAGGGCTTGAGGGTAGACCCCGGCTCGAAGAGATCCGTCACGGCGCGATTGCGGAACTTGCCGCTGCGCAGGCCGGCGCGGTTGTTGGGATTGAAGTCCGGCTCGTTAACCATTGCCAGCACCTCGCCGGTACGTGCATCCAGCACGACAGCGCTGCCGGCACTCGCGCCATGCTCGACTACGGCCGCCTTGAGCTCACGATAGGCGAGATACTGGATACGCCGGTCGATGGAAAGCACCAGGTCCCGGCCCGGCTTGGGCAATATCACGCTCTCGGCGACTTCCACTGCATTGCCCCGCAAATCGCGCAACAAACGCTTGGTCCCGGGCACGGCGCGCAACGAGGCATCGAAAGCGAGTTCAACGCCTTCCTGACCCTGATCGTCAATATTGGTGAAGCCGATAACATGACCAGCGACGGAACCCAGCGGATAGTAGCGCCGATATTCGCGCTGCAGCGCCACGCCCGAAATCTTGAGCGCCATCACCCGCTCGGCTAGCGGCGGCGGGACATGCCGCTTGAGATACATAAACTCACGACCTTCATGCCGGCGCATCAGTAACGTAAGCTCGCGCGGGCTCATCTCGAGCAGCGCCGCCAGCCGTGGCCATTTCCGGCGTTCCTCCGCCAGCGTTGGCGGATGCGCCCACACCGAATCCACCGGCGTGCTGACAGCCAGCGGTGAGCCATGACGATCGAGGATCATCCCCCGGTGCGAATTATCCTTCACCAAACGCGAGTGACGCTGATTACCCTGACTCTGGAGAAAATCGGAATTGAGCACCTGCAGGTACACCGCACGCGCCGCCAGCAGTACAAGCCCGCTCAGAAAAAACAGCAAGACAATGGCGTTACGCACCGGGTGACGGGTTTTGGCGTGGCGGCTCAAAGCGCGGAATCCGGTGTCACCCGCACGACGCGGATGCTCGCGGCCTCGGGTGTGTTCATGTCAAGTCGACTGCGCGCCACGATCTCGATGCGGCGGTGCTGCGACCAGGCGCCTTCCTCAAGCAACAGCTTCCCCCATTCAACATTCAGCGCGTCCCGTTCTGCCTGTTGTACCTGCAATTGCGCGAACCGTTGGCGGCTTTCATGCCGCATTTGCACCACGACGACTGAAACCACGATTACCGCCGCGAAAAGAATGACCAGACGCCTAGGCATCGGTGGTTGCCTCTTCGGTACGTTCCGCCACGCGCATCACGGCACTTCGGGCACGCGAATTCCGACGGGTTTCCGCCTCGCTGGCCCGGATCGTCTTGCCGATGATTTTCAGGCGCGCACGGAATTGATCATGGCGTACCGGTAATTCGGGCGGAAGCTCCAGCCCTTTCGCTTCCGTGCGCAAAAAATGTTTGACGATCCGGTCTTCGAGCGAATGAAAACTGATCACCGCCAGTCTCCCACCGGTGTCGAGCAATTTCACCGCCTGCGGGAGCGCTTCGGTCAATTCCTCGAGCTCACGATTGATGTAAATCCGGATGGCCTGAAATGTGCGCGTGGCAGGGTCCTTGCTCTTCTCGCGCGTGGGCACGGCGCGTGCGACGATCTCAGCCAGGCGCTGTGTGGTAGTAATGGGCTCAATGGATCGTTCACGCAGGATCGCGCGCGCGATGCGTCGGGCAAAACGTTCCTCGCCGTATTCACGCAGGACGCGCACAATTTCATTTTCCTCTGTGCGATTGATCCATGCCGCGGCCGATTCACCAACCCGTGGATCCATGCGCATGTCGAGTGGCCCTTCGGTACGAAAACTGAAACCACGATGAGGATCGTCAAGCTGCGGCGAGGATATGCCGAGATCGAAAAGAATACCGTTGATTTTTCCAGTGAGATCCAGATTCTCAATCGCCTGTCCGATCATCGAGAACGGTGCCTGGTGGATTTGCATGCGCGCGTCGTCGCCAAATCGGCGGCGCGCGTCTTCGCAGGCGTGTGGGTCCCGGTCAAACGCCAGCAGCCGTCCCCGCTCGCCGAGCTTTCTCAAAATTTCCTGCGCGTGTCCGCCTCGCCCATAAGTGGCATCCACATACACTCCGTCTTCCTTCACCTGTAGAGCCTGCAATGCCTCCTCCAGCAATACCGGAACATGGTGATATCCATTCACGCTTTGTTTCTAAAGCGAGAGCGATTCGAGATCGGGCGGCAGCTTGTCTTCGCCGTCCTTGCCTTCATCTTGGAGCCATTCACTGCGACGCGCATTCCATGTGGCGTCGTCCCATATCTCGAATTTGTTGCCCTGACCAATCAGCACAACGTCTTTGTTCAATGCCGAAAATTCACGTAGCGGCGGAGCCAGCAGAATGCGTCCGTTGCCGTCCATTTCGCATTCAGTGGCGTGACCAACCAGCATGCGCTGCAACTTGCGCGTCTGCTTGTTAAAACTCGAGAGCTTCATGATTTTGCGTTCGATCTCCTCCCACTCCGGTTGCGGATACAGCAGCAGGCAGTGATCGCTATCGAGGGCATTGATGGTGAGCACCATCTGGCCGTTGCACGCGCGCGCCAGTTGATCGCGATAACGCGTCGGGATGGCCATGCGACCTTTGCTGTCGAGCGACAATGTATTGACACCGCGAAACATTTTTCCCCGCTATTTCCCGCTGTAATCCACAAAAAACCACATTTATCCACTTAGTGACACTATAGATAGCAGCGATAAGGAGTGTCAAGACAAAACTGTTATTTATTAAAGATTTCTTCTTTGCAGGACAGTGAGTTAGTGACAAAAGATGAAACTTTGGGGGATGAATGCGAGGTGGAGCGCTTTTAGGGCAAATGCGATAGCATTTGTAGGCGGAAGTGAGACTAAAAACTGCATTAAAAACAAAAAATTATAGAACTAACTTAAAGTGAAAAAAGGAGTTGGCCGTTAAGCCGGGTTCTGTCGTGGACAGCCATTCATCTGGGACGCCTGTCGCCAAGCGCCTCATGCGGCCTACCCGGGAACAGTGCGGGCAGCACTATCGTTCCCCTATTTGGCCTTACTCCGGGTGGGGCTTGCCCTGCCACGGGATGTTACCACCCGCGCGGTGCGCTCTTACCGCACCATTTCACCCTTACCAGCCCTTTCGGACTTCGGCGGTATATTTTCTGTGGCGCTTTCCATCGGCTCGCGCCGCCCAGGCGTTACCTGGCACCCTGCCCTGCGGAGCCCGGACTTTCCTCCACTCGACCACGCGAACGTGGGCGGGCAGCGGCTGCCTGGCCAACTCCAGTGACTATTATACCAGTCACTGCCGATTCGTTTCCGAAAACCTCAAGTCTGTACTGGCCCCACATTAAATCCGATGGATATTCGGGAGCCGTCGGATTCGTTGCGCATAACCTCGTGCAGTACATCAGGCTTGAAATACACGATTCGCCCCGCCCGGGGCTCAACTTCTGCACGCTGTGAGCCCTTCGTCAGCAATAACTTCCCTGATCGGGGCGGCACGACTATGTAATAAACGCCCGAAAGCAATTCATCTGCGTCGTCATGCGTATGCGGGTACGTATAATCTCCCGGTCGCATGATATTGAGCCACCAGCCAATAACGAGTTCTTTCTTTGGCTGGTCCAGGATGTGTGCGGCCTGTGCTGTCGCCAAGTCCAGAATCACGCGCATTTCCGGGATTGCATCGAGCACAACATAGAGGTTCTCGTAGCGACCACCCAGGAAATGATTCCGATGGAATATTTCATTCTCAGTCAACAACTCAATGCGGGCAAGCAGCGTCGCATTCAGCGCCTCACAATCCTGGCATTCACCGAGTTTATAGAACGCCGAACTTCCATTATTTTCCGGATTTCTTTCCGGGGGAGAAAAGATCACTGAGTTTATCCCGCGCTGTATCCGCGTTGTCGTCGGAGGTTTGGGTGCCGCCAAGAAAGTCATCGAGTCTGGCCTTGGCCGCCTGTGATTTTCCCGCGCCACGCGGGCGGTGCGCCTCGGGACGCGGCTTGAACCAGTCGCAGAAATTCGCACCTTCCTTGTTGAGCACTTCCTCGGCGCGGTC
This sequence comes from Sulfuricaulis sp., assembly GCF_024653915.1. NCBI lineage: Bacteria > Pseudomonadati > Pseudomonadota > Gammaproteobacteria > Acidiferrobacterales > Acidiferrobacteraceae > Sulfuricaulis > Sulfuricaulis sp. Next base: position 97,357 of record NZ_JANLGY010000020.1, read on the forward strand.
TTCGTCGCACTGCTCCGCCACGTTCGAATTGAAAAACTGGCATAACCGACAACAGTGCAGATAGGCGCGACATTGGGGGCATTCCGCCTCACGGCTCAAAGGCAATGGCAACTCGGCCAGGGAAGCACCGCATTTCCAGCAAACCAGATCTGTCGCGAAGCGCATTAATCAATCAGTTAAAGACAAGCTTCAGGAACGATTGCAGATCGGACCATGAAGCCTGATCGGCCTGGGCGTCATAGGCCAGCGGTAATTTAAACTTGGCGCCATTGGCGTCGGCGTTGGGATTTGTGAAGCTATGCTTGGCGCCCGGGTAGTTGACAAACTTGTAGTCAGCCTTGGCGCTTTCCATTTCTTTCTTGAAGGCCGCAATCTGCTCCGCCGGCACGAAAGGATCCTCCGCCCCGTTCATTACCAGCACCTTGGCCTTGATCTTCCCCGGCTTGGCCGGATTTTCGGTCGCCAGACCCCCATGGAAGCTTGCCACACCGCGCAATTTTTCTCCGGCGCGCGCCATTTCCAGCACCACACTGCCACCGAAACAGTAACCGATCGCGGCCAGGCGCTTGCTATCAACGCGCGACTGTTTTTCAAGGAGTTTCATACCGGCTTGAAAGCGCGATTTCATCAGTGATTGATTCTTGCGCACCTCGCCGGAAAACTTACCGGCATCGTCGGGGTGATGCGCCTGTTTGCCGTCGCCGTACATGTCCAGCGCCAGCGCCACATAGCCGGCCTCGGCAAGCTTGCGGGCGCTGTTGCGTGCGTGCTCATCGTGTCCCCACCACTCGTGGATCACCAGCACGCCCGGGCGCTTGGCCATGATGGCATCGTCATACACCAGATAGCCATTGTGAACCGTGCCATTCGACTTGTATTCGACCGGTACTCCCTTGATCGCCGCCTGCGCCGACGCCAGCCCGATGAAAGCTGTCAGGACTGTAAATAAAAGTCTCCGCATGACCTGTCTCCTTGTCGTAACTATTGCCTGGAAAATTGCCTTGGACATTTCGCCGAAATGCTCGAGACGCTAGACTCAGCCTAATGCCGCGCCGGCTTGCCCGTCAAATCCATCATGCCCATTGAGAAAGACATTGCCTGCCGATTCGTTCCGAACGGGAATATCACCGCCATCCAGCCGTATGGACTGGGACTGATCAACGATACTTTTCTCGTCACCACCGATACCGGCCGCCAGATCATTTTGCAGCGGATTAACCGTCACGTCTTCCCGCGACCCGAGCGCATCATGGAAAACCTGCGCGTGCTGGCCGAACATGTTCGTCAACGCGCCGCAACTGACAGCGCCAGTGGACGTACGCTGCGTCTGCCCGAAATATTAATGGCCCGCGACGGCAGGAATTTCACAATCGATGCCAAGGGTGGATTCTGGCGCGCGCAGGAATTTATCGAGCATACACGCACGTATGACAACATCTGCAATATCGCACAGGCCGAGGAAATCGGTTTTGCCCTCGGCCGCTTCCATGCGCTCATCCACGACCTCGATCCTGTGCGGCTGCATCAGACGCTTCCGGGTTTTCACGATGCCCCTGGGTATTTTGCGCGCTTCCTGCAAGCCTCGGCCCGGCCGCGCCAGTCTGAGGCGAGTCGCGAGCTGCTTCATGGTTTGTCGTTCGCGCAAGGGCATGAGAGCCTTACGCGCGTCCTGGAGAATGCCAGACACGAGGGAAAACTGGTTGTAAGAGCGATCCACGGGGATACCAAGCTCAACAATTTTCTATTCGACATACAGACCGGCAAGGCAGCAAGCCTGATCGATCTCGACACCGTGCAACCGGGGCTGATTCATTATGACGTTGGCGACTGCCTGCGCTCATGCGCCAACCCTGCCGGCGAATCGCCCAGAGAGATCACTGCCGTACACTTCGATCTCAGCATCGGGCAGGCAATTCTGAAAAATTATCTGGCTGAAACCCGGGGCTTCCTGACACAGCATGACTACGACTATTTATATGACGCTATCCGTCTCATTCCCTTCGAGCTGGGGCTACGTTTTCTCACCGACCATCTGGAAGGAAATCATTATTTCAAGACCGAATGGGCGGGACAGAACCTGCACCGGGCGCTGACACAGTTCCGCCTGACCGCCAGCATCGAGGAACATGAACGACCGATCAAGGCGCTAATCGCAAGCCTGGTCACGGGGTAACCCGCCTTAAGACATGCATTATTGAGTCGGAGAAGATTCGGCGGGTACAAATAGTTCACGTTTTCTGTTCTGTAAACCCGAAGAGTAGAACATCTTGCCGTCCACATCGATGATCACGGCATCGATCCCCGGGATGGATTCGATCAGGCGCAAACCCTTTCCCGGACCGAGAATAAACACCGGCTTGGTGAGGCCGTCCGTGGTGGTGGCGTCGGGGCCAATCACCGACACGCTGTGCACACCGGTGGCGGAGCGGCCAGTCTTTGGATTAATGATGTGGTGATATCGCACCCCATCGATTTCGAAGTAGCGCTCGTAGTCCCCCGAGGTTGAAATAGCCGAGTTGATCAGGGGTATCACGGCAACCACATTATCTTTCCGGCGCGGATCGCGAATACCCACCATCCACGGCCTGCCTCCTCTGTCGCCAATGACACGGCTGTCGCCACCGGCCGTGATGATCGCCTGCGTAATATTGCGTTTCTTCAGCAACGCGATCCCGTTATCCACCGCATGGCCTTTGCCGATGCCTCCGAGGTCAATGCGCACGCCGGGGCGTGCGAATTTGACCGTTTGCTTTTTTGCATCAAGCAGTATGTGGCGATAATTAATCCCGGGCAGGGCTCTCTCGATTTCCTTGTCCGTCGGTTTTATGTGATGGCGATAATCGTACAAATAACCAACGCTGGAAAAAGTAATATCAAATGCCCCGCCGCTGAGTTTCGAGAATTCAATTGAGCGCGACAGGATATCGAACATTTCTGCGCTGATGGGCACGGGACTTTTCGCCGCCTCGCGGTTGATCCGTGATAATTCGCTTTCCGGCTTGTACGGACTCATTTCCCTGTCGATTCGGTGCATCTCCTCCATCACCGCGGCGATGGCGGCCTCGCCCGTTGCCTTGTCGTCCGCCCACAGCTCGACACGTATCGCCGTACCCATAATGGCTTCTTCACCGGTCAGCCATTGCGCATGCGCCAACGCTGCCCCCATTGGCAACGGGACGCAGAGCAGTGCGACTTTCAGCAAAAAGGTAAAAAATGCTTTATCAGACATATTCGACTAATCATGTCCGTTCGATTAATAGAGTCTTGCCGGCCAAGTAGATGAGTTTCTGGTACCGGTAAAACCGGTATCTGCCCTGATTGTAGAGTATTGGAGCCGGGCTTCCCCCGCCTTCAGTTACACGACTATCGGACGATCTGGCCTCTATGTCAGGAACTCCGGAAATTCAGATTTAATCCCGGCAAAAGAGATTCCACGCCAATCAACCGGGCGCAGCTGACGAATCGCGGTATAGGGGGGAAATTTCCGATATTTCCTGTTGATCTTGGCGGCAAACCAAGGGCAAAATGCGCCCCTTCGCGGCCGGGCTGACGTGGCCGCTAGCGGATTTCACGATTTCATATTGGCTCACTAAAGAGAGGAATAATCATGAAGTTGATACTGTTAGGCGCCCCGGGTGCGGGCAAGGGCACGGTTGCGAAGCAACTGACACAGCTGGACGGCTCGGTACAGATTTCCACCGGCGACATCCTGCGTGGCGCGGTGCAGGCCGGTTCCGATCTCGGCAAACAGGCCAAGGCCTACATGGATCGCGGTGATCTGGTGCCGGATGAACTGATCATGGGCATCATGGAAAAGCGCCTGCAGGAACCCGACTGCCAAAAGGGTTTCCTGCTCGACGGTTTCCCGCGCACTATTCCCCAAGCCGAGGCCCTGAAAAAACTGCTGGTGAATAGCGGCATCAAACTCGAGATGGCGGTCAACATCGACGTGCCGCGCAACGTCATCCTCGACCGCCTCACCACCCGCCGTACCTGTTCCAATACCAAGTGCCAGGCGATTTACAACGTCAAAAGCATGCCACCGAAGAAGGAGGGCATTTGCGACAAGTGTGGCAGCCCCATAGTGCAACGCGAGGACGAGACCGAGGCCGCCATCAGCCACCGGCTCGATACTTATAATAAGAAAACCGCCCCGCTCATCGGTTTCTATGAAAAAGAAGGCATGCTGCTGACCGTCAGCGCCACCTCGAGCGAAGCCGTGATCGACGCCATCAAGAAGAAACTCGGCAAGTAATCGCTGAAAACGAAAAGGCCGGTGTCTGTCGCACCAAGGCGGACAGACACCGGCCTTTTTATTTCCCACCCACATAACGGTCAGCTGGCACGCTACGTGGTTCTGACTCAAGCAAGTGGCGCAGATGCGCCCAGACATTTTCCAGCATGCGCGGCTGCGCCCTGGCGCTGGCATGAATCCGATCCGGCTGCATGAGGTCGTTGCGGGTGGCGATTCCCTCCAGCAGGGACGGTACCAGCGCTACGCCCTGTTCGGCCGCGATTTCACGGTAGATGGCCTGGAACCTTTCGGTGTATGTTTTGCCATAGTTGGGCGGGAGCTGCACGCCGACCAATAACACACTCGCGCCAGGGCGCTTGGCCTTCGTAACCATCATGCTGATATTATGTTTCATCTGCTCCAGCGAGAGTCCGCGAAGACCATCGTTGCCACCGAGCTCAATGATGACAAGGGTGGGTTTGTGTTGGGCCAGGAGTTTGGGGAGCCGCACCAGACCATTCGCCGTGGTGTCGCCGCTGATGCTGGCGTTAACGATCCGGTAATCGAGGTTTTCCTGCTTGAGGCGCATGCCGAGCAAGACCACCCAGCCGGACTGTACCTCCATGCCATAGGCCGAGCTCAGGCTGTCGCCGACCACGAGCAGTGTGCGCGCCGCGGCGGACAGGGGAAACAAACCGACCAACAACAGTACTGTCAACAAGATACGACGCATGCCTGCACACCTTAATAATGGAATCATGGTTTCCGCGACCCATCTTTCGAAGCGGGTTAGTACCGCCGAGGGCTTTCTCGACATCTTGTCGGGTGTGAATCTTGAGATCAAGACCGGTGAACGTGTGGCAATTATCGGCGTATCGGGCTCAGGCAAATCCACCCTGCTCGGGCTGCTGGCCGGTCTCGATTCCCCCACGCAAGGCGAGGTGATGCTTGCCGGCGAGCGCCTCGACCGGCTCGATGAAGACGGGCGGGCACGCGTGCGTGCCGGACGTGTCGGGTTCGTGTTCCAGAGTTTTCAACTGCTTCCCGGCCTGACCGCTCTGGAAAATGTCATGCTGCCGCTTGAACTGGCCGGATTCGATGACCCTGAAAATGACGCCCGGGGACTGCTCGAACGCGTCGGTCTCGGTGAACGGCTTTCGCATTATCCGCGTCTGCTTTCAGGCGGCGAACAGCAGCGCGTGGCGATAGCGCGCGCCTTCGCGATCAAGCCCGCGATCCTGTTTGCCGACGAGCCCACCGGCAATCTCGACAGCGCCACCGGCGCGCGCGTTATCGACCTGCTTTTCGATCTCAATCGGGAACTGCAGACCACGCTGGTGCTGGTGACGCACGATGAAAGCCTCGCTTCACGCTGCGAACGCCATATACATCTGGATGCCGGCCGCATCGTGAAGGATTGTTGACCATGCACAGCTTGCGCCTGTTCCCGCTGGCGTTGCGCCTGCTGATGCGCGACTGGCGTGCCGGTGAGTTGCGCATTCTGGCCGCCGCCATTGTGATTGCCGTGGGCGCGGTCACCGCCATCAGCTTTTTCAGTGATCGACTGAATCGTGCCATGACCTATCAATCGGCGGACCTGCTCGGGGCGGATCTGCGTTTGACGAGCACTGAGCCGGTGCCGAAATCCTGGCTCAAGGCCGCCGCCGATTACAACCTGCGCGAGACAGAAACACTCGACTTCGCCAGCGTGGTCGTGCATGGCGAAAAATTGCAGCTCGCCAGCCTCAAGGCCGCCGGGGCAGGTTATCCCCTGCGCGGGGTTTTGCGGACGGCGCTTGCCTTGCATGCCTTGGAAACGGCAACCAGTGAAATACCCACGCCCGGCACTGCCTGGGTCGAGCCACGCATCATGCAGTCGCTGGGTTTGACCGTCGGCGCGAGCATTGAAATCGGCAGCGCGGCGTTCACCGTTACACGTGTTCTCACTTATGAGCCGGGACGCGGCGGAAGTTTTTTCACTCTCGCGCCACGCGTGCTGATACACGGGGATGATGTCGGTCGCACGGGAGTGATTCAACCCGGCAGTCGCGTAACTTACAGTTACCTGTTCGCCGGTACTGACAATGATCTGGCGCGCTACAAGGAATGGCTCAAGACCCGTCTTGGTCCACATCATCAATTGCTCGACGTGCGCGATGGCGGCAGTTCCCTTGGCCGCGCACTGGGACGCGCCGAACGTTATCTCGGCCTCACCAGTTTGCTGGCCGTGATCCTGGCAGGGGTGGCGATTGCCATGGGGGCACGACGCTACAGTGAACGCCACTTTGATGTCAGCGCCATGTTGCGTTGTCTTGGCGCCACGCAACGGGATCTTGTAGCGTTGTTTGTGCCGCAATTCCTGTTGCTTGGGCTGATCGCGAGCGCCATTGGCTGTCTATCCGGCTGGCTCACACAGGAAGCCATCTTTTATTTGCTCAAGGACCTGCGACCCATGCGTCTGCCGGCCGCCGGGATCGCGCCGGTGATGTTCGGATTCTTCACCGGTCTACTGGCGCTCGCCGGCTTCGCGTTACCGCCGTTGCTACGCTTGCAGCAGGTGCCACCGCTGCGGGTCATACGCCGCGAGCTGGCGCCGTTGCCGCCAACAGCGTGGTTTGTGTACGGCTCCGCCAGCGCGGCAATACTGATACTGATGTGGCGCCACACCGGCAGCTTGCTCCTCACGGCTTCAGTGCTGGCCGGTAGCCTCGCGGCGTCCCTCGCACTGGCGGCTATTGCCGGCGCGCTGCTGGTCTTCAGCCGTCGCGTGCACCAGCGTGTCGGTGTGGCCTGGCGTTTCGGGCTGAACAATCTGTGGCGCCGTACGCAAACGAGCATCGGCCAGATCCTTGCCTTCGGGCTCGCGCTCATGGCGATGGCGGTGATCGCGTTGCTGCGCACCGATCTGCTGAACACCTGGGAGACACAGTTGCCGCCCGATACGCCGAATCATTTTGCATTCAATATCCTGCCGCAGGACGTGACGGCCGTGGAGAAATTCTTTACGACACACCGGATCCCGGCAAACGCGCTCTACCCCATGGTGCGCGGCCGCCTGACCGGGATCAATGGCAAACCGGTGGTCGAGGCAGTCACAAAAGAAGAATCGGGCAATGAAGCGATCCAGCGCGAGCTCAATCTCACGTGGACCGATACCGTGCCGTCTGACAATCGGATCGTGCATGGAACATGGTGGGACCGCACCGCACCCGACAATCGGGTTTCTGTCGAGGAAAAGCTCGCCAAAAAACTGGGGGTCAAGCTTGAAGATGAATTGACGTTTTCAATTGCCGGGGCTGAGCTGCGGACGCGCGTGGCAAATATCCGCACGGTCCAATGGGATTCCTTCCATCCCAACTTCTACATGATCTTCCCTCCCGGAACGCTCGATACATTCCCCGCCACTTATCTCACGAGCTTTTATCTGGGACCGGACCAGAAGCCGCAGCTGACTTCGCTGGTCCGCGCCTTTCCGGCAATAACGGTGCTCGAGATGGATCAGGTGCTGTCGCAGGTGCGGACCATTCTCGCGCAGGTGACGGCCGCCGTGGAACTGGTGCTGCTGTTTGTGCTGGCCGCCGGATTTGCAGTCCTGTTCGCCGCTTTGGCCACCAGCCTGGATGAGCGTTTTTACGAAGGCGCGCTGCTGCGCACGCTCGGTGCACGCCGGCAACAGCTACGGGCCGCGCACTTCGCTGAATTCTCCGTGCTCGGCCTGCTCGCCGGCCTGCTCGCCGCGATTGGCACGGAACTCATAGCCTATGTGCTCTATACGCGTGCTTTTGAACTCGAATACAGTTTCAAGTGGCCGGTATGGCTCGCCGCGCCGTTCCTGGGGGGATTATTAATCGGATTGGCCGGTTATTGGGGCACGCGCCGCGTGGTGCGCCAAAGTCCACTGACTATCCTGCGCGAACTTTGACATGACAATCACGGGATACGCTTTCCTAAAAAATTCCTGGAGGGGTCCCATCAGGGAAATCATTGTGGTATAATGGTTTTTTTCAAGGCTACCCGGGCTTTTTCCAGTTCTGGGTGGCTGTTTTGTTGCGTTTTCCCTGTTGGAAACACTTTTAACTAACACTTCCGCCGTTTTACCGCGGAACAGGCCCATGGTTCAGAAAATGACTGACACGACAACTGCTACAGCAAAAGCCAGCCGACCCTCCATGCCGCGCCCGTTTAAAGTGGCACGCGTGGAAAAAACCGACGCACCGGACGGGGGCCAGGGACAGGATTGGTACCGCTATGTGCTTGAAAGCGGCCGCTCTACCATCACCGGACAGCGTTGTGGATCACGCAAGGACGTTATTGCCTATGCCACGCAATGTGCCGAGCAGTTGAACACCCGCGGAGTAACGGGGCAATCCATCTGGAGCCCGCGCGGAAGAAAACCCGCCGCCGCTCTGGCCGCAAAATAAAAAAACCCCGCCAACTGGCGGGGTTTTTGTTTCAGGCATCATTCACAAAGCTTTACCGGTGCACATCAAACACAACCCGTCGGTTTAGGCAGGCCACCGTACTTGGTGATCGGTTTCATCGGGCCGGTCATCCAGAGCTTGAACAGGTCTTTCTGATCCTCCTCGATGAACTTCGCGAATTTTCGAATCGGCGGCACCACGCTAAACTCTTCGTAATAATCACGCGCTTTCGTGATGTGCGACCACTTCAGGTCATCAAGCGCTACACCATCGACCTCCGCCATGGCGCGGCCAATTTCCGGTGTCCACGCGTCTCGATCAATCAAGTAACCATCACCATCACGTTGCGGAATTTCCATTACAACCTCTCTTCAAAAAAAACCAAACCGAATACCAAGCATCTCTGTTTAAGCTGATTAATTATCATGCAATAACATAGCAAAAGAATCAACTTTTAAAGAAATAGGTGTTTGCAGATTACCCTGAGTATTTTTCCGTCCAATATTCCACCGCGAGCGTGTGACGGCTGCCTTTCCTGATTGTCACCACATTTTCCGCCGCGTTAGCGCTCTCAACACAAACCATCCCGCGCCAGCCATCCGGGCCAAAATCACCCATTTTATTGGCCTTCTCGGTCCAGGGATTCCACACCACGGTTGAGTAACTACCCGATTTCGCTACATGGATGCGACGCTTCAAGCGCGGATCTTCAATCACGCACTCGGCATCGGTATTCGAATAAATCCGGTCTGTCTCTGCGGAGAAAACCACCGGTCCGTCCTGGCGGCGATGCACATTGCCGCCACCCACCTTGTCGAGGTAGTCACAACCTTCCAACCCGCCGATGCGGATATCAGCAATGTCACCAATGTGAAAATAAGCATGCAAGGCCTCACCAATGACTGCATCTTCATTCCCGAGATTGTCGGTGGCAAGCGCAATCTTGAGTCTCGGCCCCACGGTGATGGTAATAGATAACTTTGTCCGATGTGGCCACATGGTGCGCGTCTGATCTGTTTCCACCAGAGTCAGCGCTATTTCAGTTGCACCGTTATCGAGTGCGCGCGTGGCGGTCACTTCCCATGGCACGGTACGAGCGAACCCATGCGTCGGTCGCTTGGGATCTGTCGCGTGTGTCCCAAACCATGGCCAGCACACCGGCACACCACCGCGAATAGATTTCCCGGGAGTAAAATTGGCGGCGCGCGATAGCCACACCACGGGCTCGGTTTCCGATTTCGGCTGCCAGCTCATGATATGCCCACCTTGCAGGGCAAGGGTGGCACTGGCATGGGCATTAATCACTTCCATAACAGCCAGGCCACCTGGCATTTCCTTGAAAGAAATCTGTCCAGACAGACCAAAACGCAGGTTTAAAGCAGATAAATCAGCCATGCGAGGGGTTGCGCCCGGAATTCGCTGAAAATAATCGATGAGTGAAGTTAATCATGCGCGGCCATTGTAACGACTTCATCCACCGTGCCTAGCGGCCGGGACCGCCCGGCATGTGATCAGTCAGTCGTCCTGCAAGAGGAATGGCGAGTCAAATTTCTGCAGGCGCCGCCACTAGGCGCTGGCCGTTTCCTGTTCTTCCTCCACTTGCAAGACCGAATTGAATCCACCTGAATAATTCGGCACCTGTTCGGGATTGGAGGGATCCTCCTGCCAGATGCCATCAACAATTAAACGATACTGATATGCGCCGGGCATCAACATGACAACTTTTTCCACAAAGTCGTTTTCCGTACGGGTAACGATGCCTTGATCCGGCCGCCAGTCATTGAAACTTCCAGCGAGCTTCACATCCCTGCCGTTGAAATCGTAAAAGCGCAACACCACCTTTTGTCTTCCGCCATGCCCAGCGAGACGCGACCTGGCTTCTTCGAAGGCGCGCTTCATCGCGGTCAGGCGCGACAAGGTCTCGCTTTCGCTTTCACCCACTGCCGCCGCAGGGTCCTGCAAAATAAACATCAGCTCATTCGCCAGCCGATCGTACTGCACGGCAACAGTCGAAGTCGGGTCATAGGCAATGATCGGCACACCCTGGCGCACGGCCTCTTTAAGCCGCACCGTGAACTGCACCATGACGGACAGCACATCATCGGCAAAGCGCTCTCCCACCTCATGCAAAAACTGCCGACACAGGCGCGTGCGACTGTCGACCAACGTGGGCAGAACACGGATAGGAATTTTACGTCCATGGCGTTCACGCAACTCACGGATGATTTCGTACATCCGGTCGATGCCGTGCATGCCAAACAGACTCATCTCGATCGGGATCAGCACCAGGTCCGCCGCCGTCAGCGCATTGAAGCAGAGCAGCCCCATTGAGGGTGGGCAGTCGATAACGATATAGTCGTAGCGATCGCGGATCGGCGCCAAGTGTTTCTCAAGCTGAATGTCGCGCTCATCGCTTCGAACCGGCAGATGTTCCGCCGCGGCGAGCATCTTGGTCGCTGGGGCCACATCCACGCCGGTGAAAACATTGGGCAGAATAATATCTTCGATACCGATTTCCCCGGTTAAAACATCATACAAATCGCGCGCGTCCTCGTTGTATACACCGAATCCCAGCGAGGAGTGGCCCTGCGGGTCCAGGTCCAGTAACAATACACGCTGTTCTTTTTTTCCAAGACAGGCAGCGAGATTGATAGCGGTAGTGGTTTTCCCGCAACCACCCTTCTGATTGGCAACGGCAATGATTTTCATGAGACTGATACCTCCGGCCTTCGGCCAATAAAAAAGAGAGCGGTAATTCGCTCCCTTGGTTTTGATATCGGTTTAGATTCGGCATTCGCTGCCAAGGTATAGCGCCAGGCAGTTCGGATTGAAGGAAAATCGAATGTAATAACCCCCTCCCGGGAGATTCTCCGGGACGACGGCTACTGGATAGTTTGGAAAAAAAGACGAAATGAAAAAAGCGGGAAGGATATCGCTCTTGCAAGGAGCGTAACGGAGTAACCGGATCGGTTACGTGGTGGCGAACAGGCCACCTCCCCGTCGTGCGGGACGCACTGGTGTTGCTGTTAGTAAACCCGAGTTGGTCAATCCGTTGAACCTCCAAGGGAGCAGATGGCGAGAAAGTTTATGGACTCGCTGTCAAAAGTCAAGGAATAACAAGACGCTTGCACGAGATGAGCCGGGATGAGCCGGACTGTACGACTGCTCTGGGAAATTTTCCAAGCGCGACGCGGATTATTCATCCTGCCTTTCCGGCTGTGACAACCACTGGTCGATGGCAGGTTGCAGCTCATCGAACGGACGGTAGCCGTTGGTCAAAAGCGTGCCGGTAGCTCCGTCTTGCAAAACCACGGTCGGGAATCCACGCACTCCGGATTCGCGGGCGATCTGAAAATGTGTTTGCGTCTTTTTCTGCATTTCGTCAGATCGAAACCGATCGAGGAACACCGTCCTCTCTATATTATGTTGCTCTGCCAGCTCTGCCAGTGTTTCTGGCTGGGTGACATTCCGCCCGAGCGCATAAAATGCCTCCTGCACCGATTTGAAATAGGGAAAGATAGCCTCGGAATTAATGTCAGCCACGGCGATCACCGCGCGACTGGGTGGTTCAGTATCGTAGACAAATCCTTCAGGCATCGCGCCCTCGAAAGTGAAGGGCTGGCCCGTCATGCGGTGCACATCCTGCCAGTGATGCAGAATTTCTTCGCGTGATTTTAGCGCCATGGGTTCGGTCGTGCCCGGTCGGAGCCCGCCCAGCATCAGGGCTATCTTCACGCGGTCGGAATAGGCCTCCTTGATCGCGCTGATCACGGGCGCGAAGCCCCAGCACCACGAACACATGGGGTCGGCGAAATACCACAGGATCCGTTGTGTCGGCATTGGAGCTTTCCTTCAGCGCGTAAATCAACAATAGCCTACACCCGCACTGATAACTTATGAACCACATCAACTTCTTTCCAGGGGTTAAAGATATTCCCATTCGTGTATCAACACCGCCTGCCCGGACGGCTTGCCGTGCGCATCCATAACGTTCCATACGGTGGCACGCTGGATATGAAAGCGCCGGCCGGTGGCGGAGAGGCGAATTCCACTGTAATCGTCAGTGAAGCCCTGGCGCCTCACACGTTCCAGCAGTTGTGCCCGCTCCTCGCGCTCCATCGGTTCCGCTGACAGGCGCGAAGGAGTAGATGTGAAATCATTCCATCCGGCTTCAAAAAGCGCGAGTGCCGCACGATTGGCATAATTGAAAATCGGATCGGTCTCGGTACCGTGCGAGGCCACCACGAACGGTGCTTCGTGAATTGCCCTCGCCTGTTGCAGCGGAGACATCCCGGAATCAACCAGATTGCGACCAGTCCAGTGACGAAAACTGTTTACCAACAGCGATACATGAGATGAAAGAAAATCGTTACTTACGTCCGGCTCGCGGAATCCTGCGTGACCGGATTGTGCGCCATTCTTCTTATCTCTACCCCCTCCATTCTTGCGAATCTTCGGCACCCGCTGGCGCCACAACCAATACAGCGCCAAGCCGGTGAGCACAATGTTCAGAACAATTCCCACTACAAAAAAATTAGACATGATTCGCGTGCATGCTCGTGAGGTGATTTTTCCTGGCGCAGCCATTACACCAATTGACGAGGAATCCTAACATAGAGACATACACGCTACGGAAAACAAAACGGGCGGCAACACCGCCCGTCAAATCCTCTGATAAAACAACTCCCGATATCAATCTTCTACTTCCTCCCAGCCGGTAATCATGGCCTTGATGTGGGAGGTCGGTGTGTGACCGGTAGTAGCGAGATAAACATGGGCGATGAAAAATATCAGGATCATGTAGGCGCCCAGCACATGGAAGAACGACACCCATTCCAGCGAAAGGTAACCGGCCACGCCCAACTCCGCCCACTGGCCATAGAACAGGTAAAACCAGCCGGAAAACCAGATTACCGGCGATATCACCAGCCAGAAAAACAGGTAGGCCAGGCGCTGCAGCGGATTGTGCTTGCGCAGCGTGGTCTGGCGGAACGGATGCGGCGCACGGGTGAAGATGCCGGTCAGATAATAATTGAACATGGCGCCAACCTTTTCGAGCGTTGGAACGTACTGTTTCCATTCGCCGGTGGTTAGATGCCAGAACACAGCGAACACCCACAGCGTAATCAGCGTCCAGGCGGCTATGGTGTGCAGGTTCACCGCCGTGCCGAAACCGAAAAGTTTGTAGGCGCCATGCACCTCGAACCCCGTGAGCAACAGGAAGATAATCGTTGCCGCCTGCGCCCAGTGCCAGAACCGCTCGAAGCGCCTGAAAATATAGATTCTTTCGGCTGCCATGTTATTTCCCTCCCTTGCGATTGCTGAAGATGCGCAGAGAACCGTGGCCAATCACCCCGAGCAAGGCGAAGAATGCCGCGCCCCCGCCAAGGAGATCGAGCCAGCCATGGGAATCGCGCCCCGGCATGTAGATTCCGGCGATGTTTTTCAGGCGTCCGTCAGCACGGTGGCATTCGATACAGGCAAGTGCCTTGTCTTTCGGCGCCACCATATGCGTGATGGGCCAGCGCATTTCGGTCTCGATGAAGTCATACTTGCCGGAGTATGGCGCCTTCGCACTGGCCATGCCAACGGTGATGGCCTTATCCCATCCGAAATTCGTCCAGTAAGCGGTGGTGTCTTGTCCCGCCGTATGCGGCTTGACCAGCGTGTTGTTCACTGGGTCGAACGGCTGCTTGCCGCGGAACACTTTGACCGGCCAGATCAACGATTTGCCGTCGTCAGGGCTGCCGTCAAAACGATTAATCGGCGTGACGCCAGCGCTCTTGTCGACCTTGTCGGTGATCAAAGTGAAACGAACCTTGCCGTTGAACCACTGATACTCTGGTTCGACATTCTCACCGAGCACGAAGTCGCCCTTCTTGCTGTCGTAGATGACATGGCCCTTCTCGTCCTTCTTGACGATCGGCTTTCCCTTTTCGTCCATCTTGCCCGAGGTAGACCAGTCCCAGATCATTTTTGTCGCCACACCGCCACGTGCGATTGTCGGGATGTGACATGTCTGACAGGCGACCTTGCGTGCGTGGTCGTTGAGCCTGGCTTCCTTGAGTGAGTGCGGTCTGTCGCTATGACAGGCGACACAGGTGGCCGGATTGCCTTTCGAGACCTTGCCGCGGAGGTGGCGACCTTCGGTATCTTTCGCCGTGGGTACGTAACGACTGCCCGGAATATCATGCGCCGAAGTGAGGTGGCAGGTGCCGCAGGTGAAATCCAGCCCGGCGGCGTCCATGTGTACGTCGAGCTCGTGATCCGGAACGGTTAGTGAGCTGTCCAGGTCACCGTGCTTGACGCCGTCGCCGCCACCGCTGAAGAAGTGACATCCGCCGCAGGTATCGCGGCTGGTTTTCCCGATCTTCTGTGCGACCTGGGTCAGGTCAACCGGCTTGACGATCTTGCCGGAACCGGGCGGCAGTTCCATCTCCTTGTAGGCCGGATGACCGGCCAGGCCCGGCAACTTGCGGTACTTGCCGGTGGTGTCATGGCACACCAGGCAATCGACATTGGCTTCCGATTTGAAATCAAAATTGTCGTCCTTCCAGCCGTAGCCAACGTGGCAAGCCGTGCAGAAGGCGTAATTCGAAGCAACGGAAATGCAGAAATTATTGATGACGTTCTTCTTGCCGAGCCGCTGGCTGCTGTCGGGGTTCAGGAACTCCCAGGTCCAGTGCTTGGTACGGTGAACCTGCTTGGCCGCCTCAGTGTGGCAAGCGAGGCAGGCCTTGGTCACCTCGGGGCCGGAGGCGAAGGTTTTCTGCAGCTCCTTGAACTTGGAGTGGTCGGCGGTGGTGGTCTTGGACACGGCCAGCGCCGCGCCGCTGAACAGGAGGCCAAGCACCGTCAGCCAGATACCGATTATCGTCGCGCCAAATCGACAGCCACGCCTGTTATTCATGCAGCCTCCTTATATTCTCATGTCACCCGTCAGCTTCGTTTGCTGTGCCTGCTACGAAACGCCATTCCAGGCTTACATTGCCGCCCGCGCTCATTACACAATGGTGAATTTCTCAGTCGATTCGTTATAGCGAACCCATAGATACCAGGCGAGCAACACACCCAATGCAATCAGATAGGCATACGACCAGCCACCGAGCCATTCGGGCAGATAGACCTGTGTGCCGACCTTGGTAACCTCCACCAGGTCAAGCGACATCTCGGGTGTCATCACTTGCCAGTATCTTAGAATTCCGGAAAAGACCGAACCGGACCACGCGAAGAACAGCACCGCCACCCACAGCTTCAGATGACCTTCACCGACACGCCACAAAGCGCCCGAAGCGCAACCTCCGGCGAAAACCATGCCGATGCCGAAAATCGCCCCGCCAAGCAGCGAACCGATCCAGAACGTCGCCGGTATTCCCAGATACGGGTCGATGATTTTTTTCTGGAACAAAAGCGACGCCAGTGGAATTGCGATAGCGAGCGCGAGAATGATCGCCTTGGTCATTTCACCCTCGGCCGTCATGAACGGTTCGCGGAACGCGCGTGCAAAACAGATGCGCGACCGGTGCAGTACGAAGCCCATCGCCAATCCGGCCAGCACCAGGATGGCGCGGGCAGCCAGCTTTTCGTTCGGGCTGTTGATCCAGCTGGTGGCCCACACGCCGACGGCAACGATAATCAGAACTCCAATCAAGGGATGCCAGGCACGCAACGGTGCGTGCTTCGGCGGCAGGCCTTTGGTGCCCCAGGTGATGTGCTCCATGGTCCACAACAGCAACTTCAACCCCACCAGCGCGCCGAGAATCAATCCTGCCCACATGGCCCAACCGGCGGGAGAAGAGTGTATGGCCGGTGTGAAGAATCCGCCGGTGGTGCAGCCACCCGCGAGTGTGGCGCCGATGCCCATGAACGTTCCGCCGAGCGCACCCCAGATGTACTCCAGTTTTGGTGCACGATTAAACGCGAACTGGCGCGACATCAGCGCGGCGGCGAACGCCCCGAGCACCAGGGTCATGTTCATCAGCGACATCCGGTCGAGAAGCGGACTCTCGGGGGCGGACTTCATGTTCAGCAGAGGGCCGAGACCGAGCGACCAGTTGATCCAGTCGCCCCACAATTTGAGACCGCCGTAAATACCCCAGAACAATCCGCTGACCATAAGCACCGCAATGATCAACACCATCAAGATGGCACCGACATAGGGCGACCAGCTGTCGACGAATATGTGCTCGTAGTCGGCGCGCAACCCCGACAGCCATCGCGACTGGGTGACTGAACCCACTCCGTTTCCTGTTTCCACACCGTTGCTCATCTTAGTTTCCCCCGGTCTGAACAATCCGGGAACCGATCTTCGTTTATGAAACGCGGTCCCCGTGTGGCGCTGTTACTGACAGCGGGACGGATTGTCGGAATCTTTCGCGCCGTAAAGTACGAAGGCCATGATATCAGCTTGCAATTCGGCATCCGGAACATCCAGGTATTTCTCGGCGGCTTTATTTGCGCCCACGATGCTCTTGCGGTATTCGCGGCTGGAGTAATACTTCACCGAGTGGTTGGTCTTGCCTTTGACATCGTGTTTGTCAGCCTTCAGATAGGCGCTCCAGTCAGCCTTGACCCTGTCAGCCGGCGAGATGGTTTTGCCGGACGTGGAAAGGTGACAGCTGGTGCAGACTTGGCGGAAGTAAACACGGCCCCGCTTCCAGTCGCCATCGTAGGCCTGTGCGCTGGTGGCAAACGTGACACCAACGGTTGCTGTAACAATGAGCCAAGCGACTATGTGTTTCATGGACGTTCTCCTCTTAAATTTCCGATCTGTCTGGTCGCCAAATATATTCTGACTTGCCGCGATTGAATATAAGCATAGAATGAAATACTAATAATTGATCTTGCGCAAATTACTCATGTTACCTCATGTTTTGCAGTATGCATTTCTCCATCAATTGGATTTATGACCGAGATCAGTAATCCCGACGAATTTACTTGGTATTTAGATTTTCCGACTGATTCTCACGCACAGCATTATTTTCATGCGCCCTGAAATGCTTGAGAACAACTGAGCCGATACATTGTCGGACCGAAGGCGGATTGATCTTGAGATAGATAATTCATTCAAGAGTCAAATGTTGTCACATTCTGGCAATAGCGGCCACGCACTCCGCTGATGTGACCGGAAAATGCTCATGCATGCGTCAGAAATAAATTAATCGCCAGCTTCCAGCATTATCAATCCATACGGAATGTAACGTTATTTGAATATTGATAGCTGGTTTTGAAATCCTCGGTGGCTGTGCTTCAATGCCAGATCGTATCGCAGGGAGGCGCTGATGAGCCCGCAACGCGTCAGTCCAAATAATAAAACCTCCGCCGGTATTTCCCTGTCACCCCGGGAAACCCTGGCAGAACGCTACACCACCGTACGGCGCATGAGCGAGGCGCTGTGCCAGCCGCTGGCGCCGGACGATTACAACCTGCAAGCAATACCGGAGGTCAGCCCAGCCAAGTGGCACCTCGCGCACACCACCTGGTTCTTTGAAACTTTCCTGCTCAAGTATTTTCTTTCCCGTTACCAGCCATTCCATCCTCATTTCGAGCACCTGTTCAACTCCTATTATGAACAGGTCGGTCAGCCGTTCCCGCGCGCGCAGCGCGGGCTGATTTCACGACCCACGACGGAGGAAGTTCTTCGTTACCGCGCGCAAGTCGACGCGGCCATGGCGGCCTTGCTGGCCTCGGCGGAAGAGGCCCACTGGCCCGAAGTGGCGGAGCGTGTCAGCCTCGGTTGCCATCACGAAGAACAACATCAGGAACTGTTCCTGACGGATATCAAATACAACCTCTCGATCAATCCGCTCAGGCCGGCTTACCGGTCCGATCTGCCGAAGACTGACACTGGCACGACCACGTCGCTGGCATGGATCGAACAGCCCGGCGGTGTGCAGGAAATCGGGCATGACGGGAATGGTTTTTCCTTTGACAACGAGACGCCACGTCATCGCGTGTTACTGGCAACTTATGCGCTGGGCTCGCGTCTGACTACGAATGGCGAATTTCTTGAATTTATCGAGGCCGGTGGTTATCAGCGTCCGGAATACTGGCTCGCGGACGGCTGGCGCACCGCACGCGAGAAATCCTGGCAGGCGCCGCTTTACTGGGAAAAGGCTGGCGCCCGCTGGCAAGTTTTTACACTCGCGGGCATGCGTGAACTGAACGAACACGAGCCGGCGTGTCATGTGAGTTTCTACGAGGCCGATGCCTACGCGCGCTGGGCCGGGAAACGTCTGCCGAGCGAGGGCGAGTGGGAGGTGATCGCGAATCAGGAAGCGTTGCGCGGCAACCTGCGCGAATCAGGCTACCTGCACCCGGCGCCCGTCACCGGCGAAGAAAGACCGGCACAACTGTATGGTGACGCATGGGAATGGACCCGCAGCGCCTATGCGCCCTATCCCGGCTACCGGCCTGCCGCGGGCGCGCTCGGCGAATACAACGGCAAATTCATGGTCAACCAGCTGGTCTTGCGCGGCGGGTCGTGCGTCACGCCCGCGGATCATGTGCGCGCGAGCTGTCGAAACTTCTTCTATCCCGCGGACCGCTGGCAGTTTTCCGGCATCCGCCTGGCGGACGACCGATGAACCAACGCGCCATTCGCTTCTACGACGACCATCCGGCACCGGCGACAATGCTGGAAGAAGTCCTGCAAGGGCTGGCGTCACGACCCCGGCGCATCGCGCCGAAATTCTTCTACGACGAGCGCGGCTCGCGCCTGTTCGATGCCATCTGCGAATTACCCGAGTACTACCCGACGCGCACCGAGATGGGAATTCTGGAATCCTGCGCCGACGAGGTGGCGCGCCTGTCCGGGCCGGACGGAACGCTGATTGAGCTTGGCAGCGGTGCCAGCAAGAAAATCCGGTTGCTGCTCGAAGCGGTACGGCCGCGCCGCTATCTCGGCATCGACATCTCGCGTGAATTCCTGCGGCAATCCGTGCAGCGCCTGGCACACGATTACCCGTGGCTTGAGGTGCAGGCGGCTTGCACCGATTTCATGCAGGATTTTGAATTGCCCGGAGGCGCGGGGGAGGGGAAAAAACTCGCGTTCTTTCCGGGATCGACCATCGGCAATTTCGAGCCGCATGACGCTTTGGCTTTTCTGCAGCGGGTGCGTCGCCTGGTGCAACCCGACGGCGCCCTGCTGATCGGCGTCGATCTCAAGAAGGACCCGCAGATATTGCACGCGGCCTACAACGACAGCGCCGGCATCACCGCGCAATTCAATCTCAATCTGCTGCTACGCCTGCGCGATGAACTCGGCGCCGAACTCGATCCGCAGGGTTTCAGGCACCGCGCATTTTACAACACCGCCCGTGGCCGCATCGAAATGCATCTGATCAGCCGCCGTGCGCAGGACATCCGCCTGCTCGGACGGCGTTTCCATTTTGAACCGGGAGAAAGCATCCACACCGAGAATTCTTATAAATATACGCTGGAGGAATTTCATGTACTCGCACGTGGCGCCGGTCTGCGGCCACGTCAGGCGTGGCTGGACTCGGCGCATCTTTTCAGCGTTCATTACCTGAGTGTCGTTTCCCGGTCCCGTCCGCGCGCGGCCTGAGACATCTATCCGGTTCTGGGATTTCCCTCCGTGAGTTCTGCATGCCCTTCGGAGAATATTTATATTTCAGAAGTTTCCTGGCCGTCTCTCTTGAGCGCCAGGGCGTGTTCATAGAGTTTGTTTTTTTTAAGTCCGGTAATTTTGGCGGCTAACGCCGCGGCCTGCTTGACGGGCAGCTCTTCCAGCAGGATTTTGAGCACGCGCCCGGTTTCTTCATCCACGGCACTTTGTTCCACACGTGGTACACCATGTATAAGAATCACGAATTCGCCCAGCTGCTGGTTCGCATCGCGGCCAACCCATTCGAGAAGTTCCGCCAGAGTTGCGGAATGCAGGGTTTCAAACTGCTTGGTCAGTTCACGCGCCAGCACCGCTTCGCGCCCATCCCCGAAAACCTCGCTCATGTCCTTCAGGCTTTCCAGAATGCGATGCGGACTTTCGTAAAAAATCAGCGTGCGGCCTTCCTCGCACAACTTCTCAAACACGGCTCGACGCGCGACCGATTTGGCCGGCGGGAACCCCTCGAACACGAAACGGTCGGAAGGTAAACCGGCGGCGGACAAGGCGGCAATAGCGGCGCAGGCGCCGGGCACGGGTGTCACGCGAATGCCCGCCTGTCGGGCGGCGCGCACCAGATGAAAACCCGGATCGCTCACCAGCGGGGTACCCGCGTCGGTGATAAATGCGATAGACTTACCGCCCTTCAGGATTTCGATTAGTCTGGGAACCTGGTTGCGTTCGTTATGCTCATGGATGGCTTCCGTCTTGGTGCCAATACCGAAATGCCGCAAAAGCTTGCCGCTGTGGCGCGTATCCTCGGCGGCGATCAGATCGACCTCCGACAGCGTCCGCACGGCACGCGGCGCCATGTCTTCGAGATTGCCGATCGGCGTGGCCACGACGTAGAGCGTGCCTTGGTTTATTGAAGCGCTATGACTCATTTTCTTCGCGCATTCTAAACAGGAAACTGAATGAAACCCATCCGCTGGCTGGTCATACCTATAATAATATGTGCGGCGATCCTTGCCGGTTGCGAAACCGTGCCCGTGACGCCCACGGCCTTGCCGCCGGTCAGCACGGACACCGCCGAAAAAGCCGAGCGCGACGGCGAATACCTGCTGGCCGCGCGCGAGTACACGCGCCTCGCCGACACCGCCGAATCGCCCCGGAAACAGGACTTCGAACTGCGCGCCGTGGCCGCCCTGCTCAAGGCCGGCCAACTGCGCGAGGCACGCGCGCGCGTCGAGCCGATCGATGTCACGCCACTGGACGCCTCGTTCACCGCGCGCAAGCGCATCTTGCAGGCGCGCGTGCTGATCACCGAGGGCGCGCACGAGAAAGGCATACGCCAGCTGGACGAGGCCAGCCGCCTGCGCAACCTGAGCCCGGCGCTGCTTTCCGAAATCAGCGGCGTGCGCGCGCAGGCGGAACTCGCGCTCGACAATCCCGTGGGCGCGGCGCGCAACCTCATCGCCCGCGAGCAGTATATCGTTGGCAAGGAGGCCGTCACCGAAAACCAGCAGCAATTGTGGAAAATCCTGGTGTCGATGCCACGCGCCCGGCTCGCCGCCGAACTCAACTTGGCGCGCGACCGGGTGCTGTCCGGCTGGATCGAGCTGGCCTTGATCGCCGTGGACAACGCCGGTCAGCCGCTGCGGATGGGCGCCGCTGTCGAACAGTGGAAAAAGGCCAACCCGAATCACCCCGCGGGAGAGATAGTGCTCGGCACATTGATCAGTCAGGCGCCCAGCATGATTGGCCGCATCGACCGCATTGCACTGCTGCTGCCGCTGACCTCCGGTTATGCCGTTGCGGCTCAGGCGGTGCGCGACGGAATCCTGGCCATGGACGCCGCCAACACCGACCCGGACAAACCCAAGATCAAAATCTACGATACCGGACCGGACCCGTTGAAGGTGCGTGATTCCTATGAGCAGGCCGTCAATGACGGTGCGCAGTTTATCGTCGGTCCCCTCGGACGCGAGGCCGCGGAAACCATCATGCGCCAGGCCAGTATCCGGGTACCAACACTGATGCTGAACCACACCGATGACGATCCGGGCTCGACATCAAAATACCTTTTCCAGTTCGGCCTGCCACCGGAACAGGAAGCGCGACAGGTGGCCGAACGAGCCTGGCTCGATGGGCATCGGCAAGCGGCCGTGCTTTATCCAAAAACGCCATGGGGCGAGCGCATGATGACGGCATGGTCCAGTCACTGGCAGCGACTGGGCGGCGTGGTGGTCGCCAACCAACCCTATAACGAGGAGGATGTCGATTTTTCCGATGCAATCAAAAGCCTGCTCAATATCGGCCAGAGCGAAACGCGCAAGGAACAGATCGAGAAAATGATTGGGCAGAAATTGCGCTCTGATGCGCGTGCGCGCCAGGATATCGATTTCATTTTCCTCGCCTCAGACGCCAAACACGGACGGCTGATCAAGCCGCAGCTCAATTTCTATCACGCCGCGCGCGTGCCGGTGTACTCAACCTCGCACATATTCACCGGCGCAGGCGATGCCATGCGGGACATTGACCTCGATGGCATCCAGTTCGGCGACATGCCGTGGATGCTGGTAGGAGACGGAAAAATACTGGAACTGCGACAGGCGCTGCAACGCGACTGGCCGTACGTCCATACCGATCTCGACCGCCTGTACGCACTCGGCGTGGACAGTTATGCCATCCTCCCGCACCTGGGCCGTATCAGCATGGAATCGGGGGGACGCTTCAATGGCGTCACCAGCGGACTCTCCGTTGACCACAGCGGACGCCTGCAGCGGCAACTGCTGTGGGCACGGTTCAGCCGGGGCGTACCGCGGCTGGTCGATACCTTTCTCAAGCACCAGAACCAGTTCAGGATTGAGAACGATGCGGAAACCCCCGACAAATCTCAGCCGCGGTCGTGAGGCGGAGGATCGCGCCTGCCACCACTTGCTGCAACAAGGACTGACGCTGACAGAACGCAATTACCGCAGCCCCTTTGGGGAGATCGATCTCGTCATGCAGGAGCGCGATACCCTGGTCTTTGTCGAGGTTCGATACCGTGCCCGCGGCGATTTTGGCTCCGCCGCCGAGACCGTGGATGCACGCAAACAGGCCCGGTTACGCGCCACCGCCGAGCACTACCGGCAGAACATACCGCGGGCCTCCAAGAAAGCCTGCCGATTTGATATCGTTGCCATCACCGGTGATGGCGAAGACTGTGACTTTCGCTGGCTTCGGAATGTTTTTTAAATGAAGCAAAAACGGCTCACCGCAAAGGCGCGAAGGACGCAAAGAAAGCCTTTTGTAATGCAAAACACTCGTGTTCCTTTGCGCTCTTTGCGTCTTTGCGGTGAAATCTGTTTCTTTAGAGATACTGAATCGAGGATGTAACGCATGGCCAAGAGCAATCTGCAAGCACAGCCTGATTCCACCGTGCTCATCACGCGCGTGAAAAACAATTTTCAGGAAAGCATCCTGACCACGCGTAACTGCATGGAAGACCTGGCGCCGATTATCGCCCAGGCCGCCTCGCAGATGATTCAGGCGCTGCTGACCGACCGCAAGATTCTTGTCTGCGGCAATGGCGGCTCGGCGGCGGATTCGCAACATTTTTCCGCCGAACTGCTAAACCGCTTCGAGCGTGAACGCCCGGGGCTTCCGGCCATCGCGCTCACCACCGACACCTCGACCATCACCGCCATTGGCAATGACTACCATTTTGACGATATCTTTTCCAAACAGGTACGTGCGCTCGGTCAGTCCGGCGACGTGCTGCTGGGCATCTCGACGTCAGGCAATTCACGCAACGTCATCCGCGCCTTCGAAGCAGCACATGAGCGCGGGATCGTTTGTGTCGCGCTGAACGGACGCGAGGGCGGCGAAATCACCGGCCTGCTCACCGGTCAGGACGTCAACATCTGCGTGCCCGGCTCGTCCACGGCACGCATCCAGGAAGTGCATGGCATCGTCATTCATTGCCTGTGCGACCTTATCGACTATCAGCTGCTAGGCCAGGGCTAAAATGCGCACACGGTATATCTTCCTCACGACCATCCTCGGTGCCATCACGCTGGCGCAGGGCTGCGCGCCGATCATCATCGCCGGCGGCGCGACCGCCGCGGCGGTGGCTACTGACCGACGCACCGTCGGCGCTCTGGTGGACGACAACGCCATCGAGCTCAAAGCGAGAAAGGCGCTTAATTCCGATCCGGAAATCGGTGACGATGTGCACGTCAACATCACCAGCATGAATGGCATCGTCCTGCTCACGGGCGAAACAACGACCGGTGAATTGCGCGACCGCGCCTTGGCGCTGATCCGTGATATCCCGGGCATTCGCAGCATCAATAACAACGTCGTAATCGCGGAACCAACGGCCTTCGCCAACCGCACCCATGACAGCTGGATCACCAGCATGGTCAAAGCCAGACTGATTGGCACCGAGAATATCCGCTCCAACCATATCAAGGTGGTGACGGAAAGCTCCGTCGTTTATCTCATGGGACTCGTTAAACAGAAGGAAGGCGAAATGGCCGCTACGGCAACACAGCAAGTTGCTGGAGTCACCAAGATCGTCAAGCTGTTCGAGTACCTGGATTGACCGACAGCGAACGCAAAATCGTCCGTGACGCCACGCAACTCACGGCACGCCTGTCGCAGCTCGGCCGTCCCGTTGTCTTCACCAACGGCTGCTTCGACATTCTGCATCGTGGGCATATCGCCTACCTCGAAAAGGCCGCGGCGCTCGGGAAATCACTGGTCGTCGGCGTCAACAGCGATGCCTCCGTGCGTCGCCTCGAAAAGGGACAGGACCGCCCCATCAATCCTCTCGAGGACCGCATGGCCGTTCTTGCCGCGCTCGGCTGCGTTTCACTGGTCACGGCCTTCGACGACACCACGCCCTTGGCGCTGATCAAGCTCGTGCGACCGGACCATCTGGTAAAGGGCGGCGACTGGACGCCAGACAAGATTGTCGGATCTGACGTCGTCAAAAGCTCCGGCGGCCAGGTTCATTCCATTCCCTTCCAGTTCGAACATTCGACCACGGAACTGCTGCGCCGCATCCGCTCGCATGACTGAAATCCCCGGCCCATTCGTAGAACGGCTCAAGGCCGTTTTGGGCGCGCAGAATGTACTAACCGATCCTGCCGACCGCTGGCCCTACGGCCAGGACAATTCGCGCAAGCACACACCGCCGGACGCCGTGGCCTTCGCCACCACCCATGCCCAGGTGCTGGAAACGGTACGGCTGTGCCACCAGTACAGCATTCCCATCGTCGCGCGCGGACGTGGAACCGGCACCACGGGCAGCGCCATTCCGGTGCGCGGCGGGCTCGTACTGTCACTCGAGCGCATGAATCGGATTGTCGAGATGGACGCCGCCAACCGCGTCATGCGCGTCGAGCCGGGCGTGATCAATCAGGCCATACAGGACAAGGCCGCGCCGCATGGTTTCTTCTGGCCACCCGATCCCACGAGCAGCGCTTACTGCACGGTCGGCGGCAACATTGCATTGAACGCCGCCGGGCCGCGCGCGCTCAAATACGGCACCACGCGCGAGAACGTGCTCGGGCTCGTCGCGGTGACCGGCAAGGGCGATGAGATTCACACCGGCACCTATACCACCAAGGGCGTGGTCGGCTACGACCTGACACGACTGATCATCGGCTCGGAGGGCACGCTCGCCATTGTCACCGAGGCAACGTTGAAGCTGACACCGCTGCCCGAATCCCGTCGTACCCTGCAGGCGGTTTACGCCAGCGTGCGCACCGCCGCCGCGGCCATATCGCGCCTCATGTCGCAATCGGTCACGCCATGCGCGCTGGAATTCATGGATGCGGCCGCGATCGAGATGATACGCAACTATTCCCAGGCGGAATTGCCGCGCGGGGCCGGCGCGCTGCTCATGATCGAACTGGACGGACCGGAGGCGGCGATGGAAACCGCGGTGGCAACGGTCTCGGCCGCTGCCCGTGGTGACGGCCTGCTGAACCTGAACGCGGCCGGAACCAGGGACGAAGCCGCGGCACTGTGGGCCACGCGCAAAGCGCTATCGCCCGCCCTGCGCAACATCGCGCCGAACAAGTTGAACGAGGACGTGGTGGTGCCGGTCTCCCGCATCCCGGAACTCATCGACGGACTGGAAAAACTCTCGCGCGAGTTCGGCATCCCGATCGTCAATTTCGGGCACGCCGGCAATGGCAATATCCACGTGAACCTGCTTTACGATACACAAGACCCACAGCAGGACAACAACGCGCGCCCCTGCCTGTCGCGCGTGTTCGATCTGGTTTTACAGCTGGGGGGGACGCTTTCCGGTGAACACGGCATCGGCGTGGAAAAGCGCGACTACATCAACCGCGCCATCGATCCGGTAACGCTGGATCTCATGCGTTCGATCAAGCGCCAGTTCGATCCCCGGGGGATTTTGAATCCCGACAAGATCTTTCCATCGCAGTAGTGATCGCAATCGTTCTCGCTGCCGCACGCCTGTTTCGGGCGGATGGGCGGTAGGGATTTTGACCTCGTTTACCATTACGATAAAAACATTGGAGTCCCCAGGCGAAGCAGGCTAAACCTCGGAAATCAAGGAGAACACAATGAAACACGCGCTCGCTTTTCTGACAGTTTTTCTGGCCGCTATCTCATCGACTGAAGCGGCTGATGATATCGACCAGATCAATCAGCTGATACAAGCGGACTTCCGCAAGCTATCAGAAGATCTCGGCGCGGCACTCAGCTACAAGGCCGTGATCCCGGCCACGCCGCTCGGCCTGACCGGCTTCGATCTTGGCGTTGAAGTCACGGCCACGAAGCTTGAAAACCGCGAAGCCTGGAACCGCGCCAGTTCCAGCACGGCGCCTGACACGCTGTATATTCCCAAGCTGCATCTGCACAAAGGCCTGCCGGCGGGATTCGATGTGGGCGCTTTCTATACATCGGTCCCCGGCAGCAACATAAAACTCTGGGGCGCCGAGTTACGCTACGCCATCATCGATGGTGGCACTATCGCACCGGCGCTCGGTCTGCGCGGCACTTATTCCAAACTGTCGGGCGTAAACCAGCTCGATTTCCACACGAAGGGTCTTGAACTGCTGGTCTCAAAAGGTTTCACCATCTTCACACCGTATGCCGGCGCGGGACAAGTAAGGACAGTGTCCGAACCGGTGGGCGTGACGAACGTCAGCAAGGAAGAATTTACGCAGGGGAAATATTTTGTCGGCGGAAATATCAATTTGGGCCTTGTCAATCTCGCGTTCGAAGCCGACAAAACCGGTGACGCCGCTACTTATGGTGCCAAGCTCGGATTTCGCTTCTGACTGTAACGCTCAGCGCCCGAGGCAAGCGCTCTTTCGTCAGTGGGCGCCGATAGTCGCAAAGAAAGAACCGCCCTTGGTCGAACCTGCCACGGTCTCAATAAGAACTGTCACACGGGAACCGGCGGCTAGTGCTCGCTCAACTCCATTTTCTCGCTATCGCGCTTCATGTTGAGATGACCGAGGAACGACATGCCGAGCAGCGCTTCGCGCGGGCTGGAACCCTCGACGATACTGGCATCTACGTTATATAAGGTGATATCACCGACCGTGACGTTGTTCAGCTTGATGTAGTACGTAGGCACCGTGCCACCCGCGGTGTTGACGAAGCCGGGACGGCCCTGTTTGCGGTAATCGAGGCCGATACGATTGGCCACGATGCTGTTCATGCCAATAATGGTGGCGCCGGTATCCACCATGAAACGCACGGGAACCCCGTTGACCAGTCCTTCAACAAAATAATGACCGCTGGTTTCAGGGTAAAGTATTACGCTGCCCTTGCCTTTGGAGGCAAATCCGGCGATCACCACGCCCAACTTCAGCACTTCACGTTTGCCACCGATTTCGATTTCGGCCTTTTCCTCCTGCGTGTCGGTGGCCAGCAGTTTGACGCCCTCCGGACTTTCCTCGCCGCTCTTCAGTATCCGGCGTGCGCCATCCACTACAATAATTGCCTTGTCCTTGAACAAGGCCTGCAACGAAATTTTTTCTACCGCACTGGCGGGATTCGCGGCCAGTAGCAGGCCAGTTAATATGATTAACTTCGTTTTCAGAAATCGCATAGCTGTATTTCCTAAAATCATCGCTGACGATACAATCGCCGCATGCAGGAAATCCTGATATTCCGGCACGCGCCGCACGAAGGGCCCGGTTACCTGGCCGATTACCTCGACCGCCAGCACCTGCCCTACCGACTGGTCCGCATCGACCAGAACGATCGCATACCTTCAAGCATAGACGGGGTTGCGGGGATTGTGCTCATGGGCGGGCCCATGAGCGTTAACGACCCGCTGCCCTGGATTCCGAAAGTCACTGATTTGATTCGAAAGGCCGTCGCGGCGGATGTGCCGGTACTGGGTCATTGCCTCGGCGGGCAGCTCATCAGCAAGGCGCTGGGTGGCGCGATAACACGTAACCCTGTAAAAGAAATCGGCTGGCTGCCCGTTACCCGCGTCGAGAGCACGCTCGCGCAAAACTGGCTCGATGACCTGCCGCGGGAATTCGAGGCGTTTCACTGGCACGGCGAAACCTTTTCTATTCCAGCAGGCGCCACGTGCATTCTGTCCTCGCGCGACTGCGCCAACCAGGCATTCGTCATCGGCAAGACGCTAGCGTTTCAGTGCCACATCGAGATGACCGGTGAGATGGTGCGTGAATGGGCGCGTGTGGGTGCCGACGATCTCGCCCCGGTATGTGCCACCGTTCAGAATCCGCAGACCATGACTGCCAATCTCGATGCGCGCGTCGCGCGGCTGCAAGGCCTGGCCGATAAATTTTACGACCGGTGGATTCAGGGTCTCGGATAACCCATCATCAGGAATCCATGTTAAGAATTGGCATCGATCTGGGCGGCACCAAAACCGAAGGCATCGTCATGGACGAGGCCGGCAAGATTCTTTTACGCGAACGCCTGCCCACGCCGCAGACCGAAGGCTATGACGCCATTCTGCAAAACATTTATACGCTGGTGCGCGACCTCGAGAAAAAAACCGGGCAGGCCTGCCATGTGGGCATTGGCACTCCGGGTGCAATTTCCGCGCGTACCGGCCATCTCAAGAATTCCAACACCGTCTGTCTCAACGGCAAACCCATCCAGCAGGATCTTGAAAAAATCCTGGCCCGCCCGATCCGCATCGCCAATGACGCCAATTGTTTTGCACTGTCCGAGGCACTCGACGGGGCGGGAAAAGAATACGGCACAGTGTTCGGCGTGATTCTCGGCACGGGCGTGGGCGGCGGTATTGTGTTTCACGGAAAACTCCATGAAGGCCCGCAGCACATCGCCGGGGAATGGGGGCACAATATCCTCGAAGCCGACGGCCCGCCCTGTTACTGCGGCAAACGCGGCTGCGTGGAAACCTTTCTTTCCGGACCCGGCCTGGTCTACGACTGGTCGCAGCACGGCGGCGATGCCTCGCTCAAGGCCAACAACATCGTGGCGCTGGCCGAACAGGGTGATGCCGGGGCCAATGCCGCGCTGCAGCGTTACCTTTATCGCTTCGGCAAAGCCCTGTCGGTCGTCATCAATATCGTTGATCCGGACGTCGTCGTACTCGGCGGCGGGATGTCGAATATTTCGCGACTCTATACCGACGGACCCGAACGCGTGGCGCGCCACGTTTTTAATGATGAACTTCGCACCAAAATTCTGCCCAATGTTCACGGTGACAGCTCCGGCGTACGCGGCGCGGCCCAGCTCTGGCCGCCACGAGATACTTAAAGAATCTATTACAAAAACGATTCAAACCACGGGGGCACGAGGAAGAGCATGTAAGGAGAGGAATGGCCCACATTTTTCTGACACCTTCCACTCCCCGTGCTCCCCGTGGTTCCAATTATTTTGTCAGGCGCTCTTAACCACACAACACACATCACCGCGATATCCACGCCGGCCTGCGGCAATAAACCGCATATCCTCCGGTGCACCACGGAGATATTCATGCGTTGTTACAGATATCTCAGGTTCTTGCGCAATATTTGATTCCCGTCATGGTAACCCGCTGTAAACGGGAGTATTCAGGCAACAAGGATCGGGGAAATCCGTTCAACCTAGGTGAAACGTTAAGGAGAACTGTCATGAAACGCACATTGCTTTATGCCGCCCTGGTCGCGGCCATGCTCCCGGCCTTTGGAACCGTGGCCTATGCCGCGGACAAGGATCAGGATCGCCTGCAAACACGCGATCAAGTCCGGGACCAGGACCAGATCTACGGCTCGCAGCTCATGACCGATCAGGAGCGCAACGAGTACCGTAACCGCATGCGCGCCGTGAAAACCGAGCAGGAGCGCGAACAGATCCGCAACGAGCATCACGAGCAGATGAAAGTCCGCGCCAAGGAGAAAGGCATGACCCTGCCGGATGAGCCGCCAGCGCGCGGACGCGGCATGGGTCCGGGCAAAGGAATGGGCCCCGGCATGGGTCCTGGTGGTGGCGCGGGCGGCATGGGACCGGGGATGGGCAACGGACGCCGTAATTGATCCGGCGTTAATCCTCGATTACAGATGCTTGCCATTCTTCCCTCGCCCAGACAGGCGGGGGAAGAAGTCCGTGTCTGCGATATACTGAGCCATCGTGATTCAAGACATTCCGGAGATCATATGACCCGTATTATGGTGTTCGTCCTTTCGTTCGGTCTGCTGGCCGGTGGATCCGCGCCGGCCATCGCCGCCGAATCTGATCATCTCAAGCTCTACCACAAGCAGGGAAATTACGAGGACGTCAAACAGGACATCGAGATAGCTGTCACCAACCGGGGACTGGTGATTGACCATGCCTCGCATATCGGCGCCATGCTCGAACGCACCGGCAAGGACCTCGGCACCACCAAGCCGATTTACGGCAACGCCGGCTCCATGCAATTCTGCTCGGCCACGGTTTCGCGTCGCACCATGGAGGCTGATCCCACCAACATCGTCTTTTGCCCCTACATCATCGTGTATTACACCCTGCACAACGATCCGAAGACGGTATATGTCGGTTATCGCCGGCCGGTTCCGGCGGGTTCGGCGGCATCGAAAAAAGCGCTCGAGGACGTGGAAAATCTGCTCGACGGGATTGTGAAAGAGGCGCTGAACATCAAATAGGGTGGGATTTTCCTTGGCTAGCACGGCGCTTTGGCGTGCCGCGCACCTGACTTATACTCCACTCCCGTTTCTGATTAACGAGAATAACGATTCCATGCGCGTTTCCCGATTCCTGCTTGCCACCGTCCGCGAAACCCCGGCCGAGGCTGAAACCCTCAGCCACCAGCTCATGCTGCGCGCGGGCATGATCCGCAAGCTCGCCGCTGGTATTTATTCCTGGCTGCCGCTCGGCCTGCGCGTGCTGCGCAACGTGGAGAGAATCGTGCGCGAAGAAATGAACCGTGCCGGCGCACTGGAAATGCTGATGCCCGCGGTGCAGCCGGCCGAACTGTGGCAGGAGTCCGGGCGCTGGGACCAGTACGGGCCGGAGCTGCTGCGCATGACCGACCGGCACAAGCGCGATTTCTGCTTCGGACCGACGCACGAGGAGGTCATCACCGACCTCATCCGCCGCGAGATCAAGAGCTACCGCCAACTGCCGGCCAATTTCTACCAGATCCAGATGAAATTCCGCGATGAAATCCGCCCGCGCTTCGGCGTGATGCGGGCGCGCGAGTTCCTCATGAAGGACGCCTATTCCTTCCATATTAATGAGGCCTCGCTGGTCGAGACCTATAAAGTCATGCACGCCACCTATTCGCGCATATTCCAGCGCGTGGGGCTGGAATTCCGCCCGGTCGCGGCCGATAGCGGCGCCATCGGCGGCAGCAACTCGCATGAATTCCACGTGCTGGCCGATTCCGGCGAGGACGCCATCGCCATCTGCTCGAAATGCGAGTACGCCGCCAACGTGGAAATGGCGCAGGCCTTGCCACCGCTCGGCAAGCGCCCGGAGCCGGGCAAGCCGATACAGACCGTGGACACACCGGGGCAACATACTATTGAGCAGGTCAGCAAGTTCCTGAAGGTCGATCCGAAGCAAACTATTAAGACTCTGCTGGTCAAAGGCACCGGCGGCGTTATTGCGCTGGTGCTGCGCGGCGATCACGAGCTGAATGAAGTCAAAGCCTCGAAGCTGCCACAAGTAGCGAAACCTCTGGAATTCGTCACGCCGGGAGAGGTGGAGCTGGCCGCCGGCTGTGAACCCGGCTCGATCGGGCCAGTGGGCATGAAAATCACTGTCATTGCCGACGAATCGGCTTTGCGGCTGGCGGATTTCGTCTGCGGCGCGAACGTCAACGGCAAGCACCTTATTAATGTTAATTGGGGCCGCGATACCGCCGAACCGGTAGTGGCCGATCTGCGCAAGGTGGTTGAAGGCGATCCCTGCCCCGATTCCGGCCAGGGCGAATGTGGCGGCACGCTCTCGATCCGCCGCGGCATCGAGGTCGGGCACATATTCCAGCTCGGCACCAAGTACAGCGAGGCCATGCAGGCGAAAGTGCTCGACGAGGCCGGCCAATCCGTGGTCATGCCCATGGGCTGCTACGGCATCGGCGTGTCGCGCGTGGTCGCCGCCGCCATCGAGCAGAACCACGACGACAACGGCATCATCTGGCCCGACGCCATCGCCCCGTTCCAGATCGCGCTGGTGCCCATCGGTTATGCCAAATCAGAAAAGGTCCGCGAAACCATAGATAAACTTTACAACGAGCTGGTGCACGCCGGTTTCGACGTGCTGCTGGATGACCGCGACGAACGCCCCGGCGTCATCTTCGCCGACATGGACCTGGTCGGCATTCCGCACCGTCTCGTGCTCGGCGACAAGGGCCTCGCCAAAGGCGTGGCCGAATACAAAGGGCGGCGCGATAAACAGCTGCGCGAGGTGCCGCTGGATCAGGTTGCCGGTTTTGTGCGCGAGACAGTTAAAAACTGATGGGCTTATTTAAGGGTGCTGACCCCTTAAATTGACCCCTTAAATTGAATTAATCAGAGATTCCTTAATTTAAACGTCGGGCTGCTAAGTCATCCATAGGCTCGTTTCATGCGAGTTCTCAGTGCCCTCACCATCTGTGGGCTACCGTACCGAATTCGCGCAGGACAAAAAGTACGCTCAAACCGGTGTGATCGGGTGGTCTGCAACTACTCAGTTCCAAGAGCGCCGAAATGTCCGCCAAATCCCAGCCGCAGCAGAATCATCTTCTGGCAGCCTTGTCGCCTGACGTTCAAGGCCGTTTGTTCCCGTACCTGGAACTGGTGCGCATGCCGTTGCGCACGCTCCTATATGAATCCCGGCACCCCATGCGTCACGTTTACTTTCCCACCGACTCCATAGTCTCGCTGCAGTACGTGATGGAAAACGGGGCATCGACCGCGATCCTGGTGGTGGGCAATGAGGGATTGCTAGGCATCACCTTGTTTATGGGCGGGGAGAGCACGCCGAGCCGGTCGCTGGTGCAGAGCGCCGGTTACGCATATCGACTCCCCAGAAAGCGGGTGAAAGAGGAGTTCAACCGCCACGGCCAGTTGCTGATGCTGATGCTGCGCTACACGCAGGCCCTGATTACGCAAATCTCCCAGACCGCAGTTTGCAACCGGCATCATTCGATCGACCAGCAGCTCTGCCGTTGGCTCCTGCTTTCCATGGATCGCCTGTCACATAACCACTTGACGATGACACAGGAATTCATCGGCAACATGCTCGGCGTTCGCCGCGAAGGCGTCACCCAAGCCGCGTTAAAATTGCAGCAGCTAGGCGTGATTTCATATTCGCGCGGATTGATCAAGGTGCTTGACCGGCCGAAACTTGAAACTCTGAGTTGCGAGTGCTACAGCGTGGTCAAGAAGGAAACAGATCTGCTGCTTCATTACCTGCCGCAGCGCCACGTGATTACGAATACCGACTCCATACCCACTGCAACGCTTCGAACGCCATAGGCAGTGAGACGTCAATGAAAACGGTGCTTGGGAAACGATTTCACAGCCGCGGCCCAACAAGGCGCTCCAGCCGAACTTCGCGCCTTCGGGGCTCTTCGGCTGAGCTTAGGCGGTTAGCCCGCCCTATGCAAAAAGAGAGATACTTATGAAATCAAAAGATATAAAAAAAACCGTATCCGCCAAAAAAGCTTCGCTTGGACGCGTGCTTAAGAAAAATGAGAAGATTAAAAAAACTGTCAAGGACGCTGCCAGTGAACTTACATTGGTAAATGAAGTTCTAAAGCAAGAAAAGGTCTCTGTTCCGATTATGAAACAGGCCCTCACTCAGAATGAAGATGTTGAGCAGAAGGTTGCGAAAGCCGCAGGCGATTTGAAGCTGGTTAACATCCAACTCACCGAAGAAATAGCTGACCGAATAGTCATCGAATCCGAGCTCGCCAATACAAAAACCGACTTGGCTGAAGTACGCGACGATTTATCAAAAGCCCAGGTAAAAACGCAAGAAGCGCAACAAATGGCGCTTCAGGACGCACTCACGGGTCTTCCCAACCGTGTCTCATTTGAACAGAGTCTCGACCACGGGTTGATCCAGGCAAAACGGCACGGTTGGGGACTCGCCGTCCTATTTATTGACATCGACAAATTCAAGAGCATTAACGACTCTTATGGTCATGATCTGGGAGATCAGGTGCTGTTGATGGTGGCAAATCGTTTAAAGTCTTTTGTGCGCGATGACGACATAGTCAGTCGCTGGGGAGGCGACGAATTTGTATGCCTGCTGCTGGAAGTCAAGCAAGAAGCTGACGTAACTCAGCTTGCAGAGAAGATGATAAATCGTATTGCCGAAGCTTACGAGTTTAATGGGCATGTTTTTTCTATAATAGCCAGTATCGGTATTGCCATTTATCCCGCAGATGGAGATACGTCTGATATTCTTTTCAAAAATGCCGATACAGCAATGTATAAAGCCAAGGGAACAGAGAAGCGAGTTGTGCTGTTCCGGGAATCGGGTGAGCAAAAAACGGGCTAACAATGCGTGCACTGGACGCTGGGGATTCTGCGCGATTTTCAAGCATTTTTCTACGCTTCGAGTTTTTCCTGCTCCCAAACCTTGCCACGCCCACCCCAGCGCCAGTAACGCAAACCGTTAAGGAAACTCTGAACAAGAGTCGATTAGATAGTAACCCCCTCTCCCTGACAGGGAGAGGGGGTGAGGGTGAGTGATTTTAATAGGTTGTCCAACCCCCTCACCCTGGCCCTCTCCCCCTTTCAGGGGGCGAGGGGACTTAATCAGAACTTCCTTAAGACGCCTTCCTGCGCACTTCCATCACATTCGGAATCTGATCCAGCAGCGCCAGGATGCGCGATAGCGTCTCAATGTTCGGGATTTCGAGCGTGAAGCTCATGTGCGCCACCTGCTGCTTGTCAGTGAGCGTGCTGACCCCGTGCACGTTGATTTTTTCATTCGCCAGCAGTGACGTGATGTCGCGCAACAATCCCGCACGATCGTGCGCGAGGATTTCCACCGCAACCGGATAGGCCGCGCCGGCCTGCGGGCCCCAGCTGACTTCGATCAATCGCTCGTTGTGTTCGTCGTGATGACGCAGGGCGTTGGCGCAGTCGCGGCGGTGAATGGTGACGCCCTCCCCGCGCGTGATGAAACCCACGACCGGATCGCCCGGCAGCGGGTTGCAGCACTTGGCCATGCGCGTAAGCAGATTGCCGATGCCCTGAATAGTGACGCTGGAGGGCTTGGCCGCCGTTCCCGGCGCACGCGGCGTAATCGCCGGTCGTTCGGCCTGAAATTCCTGCCCGGTAAATTCCTGCATCGCATGCATGATCTGCGCCGGCTTGATGTCGCCGCGCCCGGTGGCTTCCAGGAAGTCATCGACTTTCTGGAACTCAAAGCGCTGCGCCAGTTTCTCGAACTTGATGTCGCTGATGCCGAGACGATGGAACTCGCGCTCCAGCACGGCGCGGCCGGCGGCCACGCTGGCGTCGTAATTCTGCTCGCGGAACCAGTGGTTCACGCGCGTGCGCGCCTTGGAGGTGTGCAGATAACCCAGATGCGGCGACAGCCAGTCGCGCGACGGCCCACCTACCTTCACGGTCAGCACCTCGACGCGGTCGCCAGTCGCGAGTGCGTGCGTCAGCGGCACCATCTGGCCGTTGACCTTGGCGCCACGGCAGCGATGCCCAACGTCGGTGTGGATATCGTAGGCGAAATCGAGCGGCGTGCTGCCGGCGGGCAGGTCCACAATCTTGCCCTTGGGTGTAAATACATAAACGCGCTCGCTGAACACCTCGGACTTGAACTGGTCCACGAAGTCGCTGGCGCTCACCATCTCATCCTTCCATACCAGCAGGCTGCGCAGCCAGGCAATTTTGGCATCGTAACTTTTATCGCCGTGTGTGCCTTCCTTATAGCGCCAGTGCGAGGCCACACCCAGCTCCGACTGCCGGTGCATTTCGTGCGTGCGGATCTGCACCTCCACGGTCTTGCCTTGCGGGCCGATCACAGCGGTGTGAATCGAGCGGTAGTGATTCTCCTTGGGCGTGGCAATGTAGTCGTCGAATTCGCCCGGGATGTGCTGCCACAGCGTGTGCGCCACACCGAGCGCGCCATAGCAATCGCGGACGCTGTCCACCAGCACGCGCACCGCGCGCACGTCGTAAATCTGTTCGATGTGCCTGGCCTTGTTCTGCATCTTGCGCCAGATGCTGTAGATATGTTTCGGCCGGCCGCTGACCTCGGCCTTGATCCTGGAACGGGACAGCTCCTGCGCCAAGGTCTCGACAAACCCGGCGATATAGGCCTCGCGGTCTTCGCGACTTTCGGCAATGGCGTTGGCAACCTGCCGATAGGTCTCGGTCTCGAGATAACGGAACGCCAGGTCCTCGAGCTCCCATTTCATCTGCCAGATGCCGAGACGGTTGGCGAGCGGCGCGAAGATATCCATGGTCTCGCGCGCAATGCGCTTTTGCTTCTCCTCCGGCAGCGCGGACAGCGTACGCATGTTATGCAGCCGGTCGGCGAGCTTGATGAACACTACGCGCACGTCCTCGGCCATGGCCAGCAGCATCTTGCGCAGGCTCTCGGCCTGGGCATGTTCGCGGCGCGAACCGGCCGGTTCACTCTGGAATTCCTGGATCACCTTCATCTTGGTGACACCATCGACCAGCCCGGCAACGGACGCGCCAAATTCCTTGCTCAGGTCTTCAAGCGCGATGCCGCCGTCCTCCACCACGTCGTGCAGGATTGCTGCCGCGAGCGTTTCGTGGTCGAGCCCGAGATCAGACAGTATTTTGGCCACCGCCAGCGAATGCAGGACATACGGTTCACCCGAGATGCGACTTTGGCCCGCGTGCGCGCGCGAAGCCAGCACCACGGCCTGGCGCAGGATTTCCTTTTCCGGGTCGGGACGACCGGAAGTGATGGCGGCAAACCAGCCCTCCACACCGCTCATCAGGGGAGTGTCGTCGGTTATCGTTAGGGGCGTGGGCTTGACCATAGGGGATCGTGTATCTTGCTTCGATTTTTCAGAGTGGGGTCGAGACGGCGGGATTTTAACGCCTATAATTCCATAATAGACAACATGATCACCTTCGCCGGAAGGATTGTCCATTCTCCGGCAAGATCAAGATAACCATTGGCATGAATTCCCGTAAAACAATCTCAGTCCTGTTTACCGCCATGCTCATTGCCGGTTTCTTTCATGCCGGCGCTGCGCTGGCTGCCCGCACCACACCAGCCATTGAATCCGCGCCGGAGGCTATCGACCCGGAGCTGCGTGTGCTCGTGAAACAGGCCGCACTCGAAACCGACAGCTTCCAGGACCGCTTCGACGGCGAGGTATGGCTCGCCGACATGTCACAGCGGCTGGAGAGGCGCGTGCCGGATCACGCGTTTCGCATCGAACTGCTCAAGAACGTGCACTACGAGGCGCGGCGCGCCGAACTGCCGCCGGAACTGGTACTGGCGGTCATCGAGGTGGAAAGCAACTTCAGCCAGTATGTAATCTCCGTCGCCGGCGCGCGCGGGCTGATGCAAGTCATGCCGTTCTGGCTGAAGGAGATCGGAAAACCCGGCGACAGCCTGTTCCGCGTCCAGACCAACCTGCGCTTCGGCTGCACCATCCTCAAATATTATTTACAGAAGGAAAAAGGCAATTTGCACGCGGCGCTCAAACGCTACAACGGCACGCGCGAGAGCAAGTATTCCTATAAGGTGGATAAAGCCCTCAAGACCCGCTGGTTCCGGCAATAAGCTCAGTCGCGCACGGAGAAACCGGCGAAAGATTCCGCAACCGTTTCCTGCGCCGTGACCTGTTCAACGCGCGCATGCCGGGGTCCTTGCCGCAACCATTTCTCTAACTGTTTGACTTGCGCCTCTTCACCACAAGCAACCAGCTCCACGCGACCATCGGCAAGATTGCGCACCCAGCCAGACAAGCCCAGCTTGCGCGCGGTATCCTGTGCGGAGGCCCGGAAGAACACGCCCTGCACCTGCCCGGAAACCAGAAAGTGCCGGCAGCGGCTCATAAGACATTATTCACCGCAAAGGCGCAGAGAACGCAAAGACGGCATTTTTCCAATTTCATATTTTTCCTTTGCGACCTTTGCGTCTTTGCGGTGAGATTTATTTTTTAGGCACGTTTCGCTGTTTTTCGAGGTCGCGTATCGCCTGCTCCGCCAGCTGTTGCGTGACGGGCCCGATGCGCTGCGCCATGAATTTGCCTTCCGGCGAGAAGAAAAAATATGTCGGGGTGCCGATGAATATGGCATTGCTGAGGCGGCTGGCGTCTTCCGGATCGCCGATGAGATTCGGAAAGTTCAGGCTCTGGTCCTCGATGAAGCCCTTGGCCTTGGCCCGGTTATCGAAGCCGTCAATGGACAATCCGAGCACGGTGGCGTTTTTCTTCCGGTGCTCATCGTAAAAGAAGGTCATGTGATAAATATCGCGCCGGCAAATGGGACAGTCGGCGGACCAGACCGCCACCACGGTCCATTTTCCCTGGCCGATATATTCATTAACGTTGTGCTCCTTGCCGTCGACATCCTTGAGCCGGAAGTCCGGACCCGCCGCCATCACCAACGCCGGGATCATGAACAATACTGCCAACCACCTGCTGAAACGTAGAAACACGCTAACCTCCTGTTGATACACCAATATACTCGAATCGCTCTGGATGCATTCCGGCGGCGCCAACCCTATAATTCGTCGACTGATTGGAGCCCTCCATGAGCAAAAAATTCCGTACCGAAAAAGATACGCTGGGCGATTATCCGGTGCCCGCTGACGCCTGGTATGGCATACAGACGGCACGAGCCGTCGAAAACTTCCCGATTTCCGGCCGGCGACCCGATTCTGACTTCATTATCGCCCATGTCCGCATCAAGCGCGCGGCCGCAGCAGTCAACCAATCCGCCGGTGTTCTGGAATCGCGTCTGGCCAAGGCCATTACCAAGGCGGCCGATGAAATCATCGCGGGACAATACCACGAAGAATTTGTCGTGGACCGCTTCCAGGCCGGCGCCGGCACCTCGCATAACATGAACAGCAACGAGGTGATCGCCAACCTTGCCAATGTCGCGCTCGGCGGCAAAAAAGGCGAATACAAACCGGTGCACCCCAATGACCATGTCAACATGGGGCAAAGCACCAACGACACCATCCCGACGGCGATACGCCTCGCCGCACTCGCAAAACTGCCGCGCCTGCTTGAAGCCGTCATCGGCATGGCGGACGCCTACAAAAAAATCGCGCAGCGCGAGTCAAAGACGGTCAAGAGCGGACGCACTCATTTACAGGACGCCGTGCCGACCACGGTCGGACGCGAGTTCGCCGCTTACGCCTGGATCTTGAAGCGCAGTGCAGGACAGATACGCGCAACCATCCCTTTGCTGTGTCAGACCGGGCTGGGCGGTTCCGCCGCCGGTACGGGACTCAATACCGTTCCAAAATATGCCGCCAGCGTTGCCAAGGAATTGGCGCGGCTGAGCGGCGAACCGATTCGCGCCGCCGACGATCTCGCGGCACAAATGCAGTCCATGCACGATCTGCAACAACTCTCTAACGCCATCCGCGCGCTTGCGCTGGAATTGACGCGCATCGCCAACGACATGCGCCTGCTGGCTTCGGGTCCGCGCACCGGCTTCGCTGAAATTGAACTGCCGGCGGTACAACCGGGTTCGTCCATCATGCCGGGCAAGGTCAATCCGGTCATGTTCGAGATGCTGAACCAGGTATGTTATCAGGTGCTGGGACAGGATCACGCCATCGCGTTGATGACGCAGGCGGGACAGCTGGAACTCAACGTCATGATGCCGGCACTGGGTTCGGCGCTGTTCGACGCCATGGACTGGCTCACCCACGCCGTGAATGCCACGACTGAAAAAAGCCTGCGCGGCCTCAAGGTCGACCGCGACCGCTGCCGCGAGCTGGCACATACCAGCGTGGGATTGGCCACCCTGCTTAACACCTCCATCGGCTACAGCGCCGCCGCCGAAGTCGCCAAGGAATCCGCGCGCAGCGGGCGGTCGGTGCGCGACATCGTCGCTGATAAAGGCCTGATGAGCACAGCGGATTTCGACCGCCTGGTCGAGCGCGCCGCCATCGACGGGAATATCAGCCCTCCCCGCCGCTAGAATCAGCGAGTTTTGGTCTTTCTTATCCGATAACCCTGCCTGAAATGGTGACTCCCCGGGTGAGAGCTACACTTTCAGGTAGAAGCCCATCCAACACTGTTATATAGATACTGCATGCCCCTGACGCTGGCCGTACCCAACCTGACTGCTCGCAGTACCGACGATATCGAGCTGCACCCGCAGA
The DNA here is from genome assembly GCF_024653915.1 of Sulfuricaulis sp. NCBI lineage: Bacteria > Pseudomonadati > Pseudomonadota > Gammaproteobacteria > Acidiferrobacterales > Acidiferrobacteraceae > Sulfuricaulis > Sulfuricaulis sp. Next base: position 138,335 of record NZ_JANLGY010000020.1, read on the forward strand.
AGTTTAAAAAGTGGCTCGATGAATTGCCGCTGCTGAACGTCACCGAAACCGGTCGCAAACTGTTCACCACCCTTTCGATTCATAACCGCGTCGAGTTTGAGAGCAAGCTCCGGCTGGAGCTGCTGGAGCTGTTCCGTTATACGGTCAGCCAGTTTACGCTGGAGTTCACCAAACAATACATTGGCCTGCCGCTGCCACTTTCCGAAAAGCACAAGAGTGTCGCCGAACAGAACCGCCAGTTTCAGATGGAGATGGCGAATGGATACAAACGCATCGCCTTAAGCTTGTCTGCTTCATCCGCCGGCAGCACACGGGAAAAAGTGACCCAGGCTCTTGTGATCGAGCGCGCGATACGCTATTTGACCGGCGTACTGGCGGTATCCTTTCAGACGTATTCCCCCTGCCCCCAGGACACCTGGAAGGAAATCCATGCGCTTTACTCGCATGCGGAAGAGCTCGGACTCACCGATATCGCCGTCTTCGATGACATGAACAAGGCAGTGTCGACGTGCAGCGTGAGCCATGCCTACAAACAGGCCCTGCTGCTCGAATTAAGCGATCCCTATCATCTGCCGCCGCGCATGATCGACTGGGCCCACCACTATCTCGACCGCTGGGCGCCGCTGGCGCAACTGACTGCCGCGACCAGCGCCTATAACCCCACCTGCCAGTTCCTGATTGACCTCCAGCTCGACCATGCCGGTATCGCGTACACCGCCGGCACCATTCCGGAGGATCCGAAACGTTATCGCATCCTGAACACGATCGAGTTGGCGCGCCAAGTGCACGCACAGCTCACCCTGCTTGCTAAAGGAGATTTGCCGCCCGCCGAGGGGTTACGGGAGAATTTTTTCAAGGAATGCGGTCAGGACCTGATGCGGCGTCTGGTCAACGACTGGGGTGTAAATCCGCAAAGACTTTTCCGCCGCAGCAAAGAAACCGGCCACCAAGTGGAGGTCGCCATTGGCATGGACCGGGTCAATTACTGGATCAACGGCGGAAAAATATTCGTTGTCAGTTCAAACTTCGTGGGCCCCGTACCGCAACGCACCATGCTCGCCTCCGAGACCACCAAACAGAAGGACATACGCATTCCCGGTCGGGAGCTGTCCGTCTGGGACGTGGAGGACGAAGGCGCCGGCGGTCTTGCGCTTTCCAAGGGTGGTGACATTCACCTGCACATCCAGGTCGGCGATTTGCTCATCACACGAACACCCGGGGATGGTAATTCCTGGACCGTGGGCGTCATTCGCTGGGTTCGCAGCACGGGGGGCGCGCACATCGAAATAGGCATCCAGCACCTTGCCCCCAACGCCGCCCCGGTGGTCATCAAGACCGTCAACGAGCATGGCAAAGAGAGCGACTTCCTGCCGGCGCTGCTGCTGCCGGAAATCAAGCCACTCAAAAAGCCGCAAACGCTGATCACGCACAGCGGGGTGTTCAGGCCCGAAACCGGTGTATTCATGGACAACGGTTACCGCTTATACCAGTTAACACCTACCCGGTTGATCGAGGGCAGTCACTCTTTCGAGCAATTCAGTTTCGATATTCAGAATACATAATATTAAAGACAAAGCCTTGAACCACGGGTAGCACGGGGAACGAAAAATATCTGAAAACAGGGGGACTATTTTTACCCTTTACATGCCTTTCCCCGTGTCCCCGTGGTTTGAATAAATTCTTATTTCAGATATTTCTTAATTCTATTAAGTCCGGCATCACGTCGGACGTTTTCGCCGCCACTGGCGCACCGCCTGCGGACGCCGCCATTCGGGCAGGGTCGCCGTCAGCACCGCCCCCGCCAGGACGATGGTCCACGACAGATAAACCCAGATCAGAAATACCGGCAGCGCGGCGACAGCTCCATAGATCGCCTTGTAGTTCGCGAAGTTCGCCACAAAAAACACAAAACCACGCTTGGCGATCTCGAAAGTCACCGTGGCGAACAGGCTCCCGATCAGGCCGTGACGCCAGCGGACGCGATAATTCGGCACCACGACGTACAGTGTCCAGAAAACCAGCCATTCGAAAATGATCGGTGCCGCCGCCAGTAAAAAAACCTTCAGTCCGCCGAAGGTCGCGTCGCGCGCGAAAAGCGGCAGCGAAACCAGATAAGAAGTGGATGACAGGGTGATGCCGATCAGCATCGGTCCCAGCATCAGCAGCGCGCCGTAACTGAGGAAACGGTGCAGGCGTTTGCGGGTTTGCGGCACGTGCCAGATGTCGTTGAACACCCGCTCGATCGTGGCCATGAGCATGAGTGAGGTCAGGAAAAGTAACAACAGGCCCCAGATCGTGAGCTTGCCCGCATTGGCGGCGAACTTCTGCAAATAACCGCTGACCGCCTCGCCCGAGGCCGGCACGAAATTGCCGTAGACGAACTCCTGCACCAACATCATCCATGACTGAAATATTTCAAACCGCGAAAAGATAGCAAACATCACGGCCGTGAGCGGCACCAGCGCCAGCAGTGTCGTAAACGACAATGCCCCGGCCACGCGCGTACAACGGTCTTCCCGGAACCGTTGCACGACCCAGCGCAGCAAACGAAGGAATGCCTGGAGAAAGTTCATGTCCCTATGTTAGTCGAATTATCACCACTGGCACTTGCCGCCGATGCGGCTCAGCGGTCAAAATCAGGGGCTTGTTATCTGCCCAAACAACGTCCGGAGGACCGATGTCCGTTACGATCTATCATAATCCCCGCTGCTCGAAATCGCGCCAGACCCTGGCGCTGCTGGAGAAACGCGGGATCGAGCCGGAGATCATCGAATATCTTGTCACACCACCGACGGAAGCGGAACTCAAGCGACTACTCAAGCTCCTCGGAATCTCGCCACGAGAACTCTTGCGCACGAAAGAAGAAGAATACAAACAGGCTAAACTCGATAAGCCGGATGTTTCCGACGCGGAAATTATTCGTGCGATGATTAAATATCCGCGCTTAATGGAACGGCCCATCGTGGTGGCAGGCAACAAGGCCGCACTCGGCCGCCCACCTGAGAATGTCCTGAAGATTCTCTAGACAGTTTCCACGTTCTCGCGGCCCAGCTCCTCCAGACGGCGCAGGAAGGGAATGGTCACACGCCGCTGCTGCGTGAGTGAGGCCTGGTCGATGCGGTCCAGCAGGTCGAACAGCGAGGGCAGATCGCGCGGGTAGCGGCTGAGAATATAGCGCGCCACGTCTTCCGGCATTTCGAAACCGCGATGCTGCGCACGCAGCCTCACAGCTTCCAGTTTTTGTACGTCATCCAGGGGCTGCAAGGCGTAGCCCGTGCCCCAGGCAAGACGACTGACAAGATCGGGAAGTTTCAAACCCAGCCGGTCCGGCGGCGCGATTGCTCCAATCACCAGCATACCGCCGACGGCGCGCAGACGCTCGACAAGACTGAACAGTGCTGTCTCCCATTCCTTGCGGCCCGCGGCGCGTTCCACGTCATCGAGACACACCAAGGGCGCCGTCTCGACGCCTTCCAGCAAAGACGGCGTCAGCTCCACGACATCGGCCAGCGGCACGTACACCGGCGCAATACCCAGCTCCTGCGCCAAGCGGCAGGCGGCCTGCAACAAATGGGTCTTGCCTGAACCCTCCGCGCCCCAAAGATACATCATCGGTTCCGATGCCTTCTCGCGTGTCGTGGCCGTCACCACGGCGGTGCGCAGCCGTTCCAACACCTCCCGATTGGGCCCGGCAAGAAAATTACTGAAGGACGACCCGTCCTTCAGACGCAGGTTAAGCGAAAGCTGGCAGCTCACGGCGGGGGGCGGCGCTGCGCGCGGCGTTTGCGCACCGGACGGTCCGCGGCGCCAGCGAAATAAAATTCGCGCAGGTGCCCCAGCCAGACCTTCAGCACCGCCGCCGCCGGCAGCGCCAACAGGATGCCGGTGAAGCCGAAGAGCTGTCCGCCGGCCATGATGGCGAAGATCACTGCCACCGGATGCAGGCCGATGCGGTTGCCCACCAGTTTGGGCGTGAGCCAGAAACTTTCCAGCACCTGTCCGACGAGAAACACGGCGCCGACGCCCAGCAGCAGCATGACGTCCTGGAATTGCACCCAGACCGCGAAGGCCGCCGCCAGCAGGCCGGTGATGAAACCCAAATAAGGCACGAAGCTCACCAGTCCCGCCAGGATGCCGATGAGCAGCGCGAGATCGAGCCCGACCAGGGACAGGCCCACGGAGTAAATCGTGGCAAGCGACAGCATCACCAGCAGCTGGCCACGCAGAAAACTCCCCAGCACTTCATCGGTCTCGCGCGCCAGCAATGCCGCCTGCACATGCCGGGACGGCGGTAACAGGGCCAGCGCGCGCGCCGGTAATTTGTCCCAATCCAGCAACAGATAAAACGTGACCACCGGTACCAGCATGGCGCTGACGACCCAACCGATCACATTCAGGCCCGACTTGGCGACATAAAGGAAGAAGCCGGTCACCCAGTCACCCACCTCGCTCCAGTTCCCGAGCAAGGTCTCGCGGATCGCCGCCACGTCCACTTTCAGTTCGACACCCAGCATCGCCTGCAGCCACGGCAGCGCAGTTTTTTGCAACCAGTCGAAATAAAGCGGCGCCTTGGTGATGAAGGAACGGACTTGAGCTTGAATGGCCGGGACCAGCAAGAACAGCAGCAGCACCAGCAACAGCACGAACACCAGGAACACCAGCGCCACCGCCAATGGCCGCGGGAAATGCCAGCGCTGCAAACGGTTCACGACGGGATTACCAAGATAGGCCAGCAGGCCGCTGACCAGGAACGGCGTCAGGATCGGAGCCAACAGGTAAACCAGCCAGGCCGCCAGCGCGGTCAGGGCCAACTGGGACAGCAGGCGGCTATCTGTCATGGGGCTCCTTCACGAGCTCGACATCCTTCATCACCAGCCAGATCCAGAGATAATGCAGGCCGCTCGCGACCGTGGACAGCAACACACCATATATCAGCACATCGACCAGCGGGGCATAAACCATGTCGAACGCTTGCTGCCCCAGAATAACGATGACCAGGGATATTTGCAGGAAGGTATTGAACTTGCTCAGCCAGCTGGGGTTCATTTGCACCGGCCCGATCATCGAGGTGTATATAAGGTAGCCGCCCACGATCAGAAGATCGCGGAAGGCCACGGTGAGCATGAGCCAGAACGGGATGTGATCCAGCATCATGAGCATGACGTAACTGCTCAAAAGCAGGATCTTGTCGGCCATCGGATCGAGAATGGAACCCAAGCGGCTTTCGAAATGGAAGCGCTTGGCGATAAATCCGTCGAGTCCGTCGGATACCCCGGCAATCACGAATACCGCCAGTGAAAAGGCATACTCCTCGTCTTTCAAGAGCAGGATGAGCACCGGCACCAGGCCGATACGGGAAATCGTGATCAAGTTAGGAAGCTGGGAGATACTCAACATGTTTTCGCTCACATTTCCAGGGTCAGCCCCGGCTGCGGATTTATCAGCAACAGCGCGTGCCGGATACCGCCGCAAGCTATAGTCAGGGCTGGTCCAAGTCAACCCTGGCACCGTTGCTTGACGCTCCGCACTGACCGTGATTGTCGCGGATACGCTGGAGGTTTACGCCAACTCCGGCACGCCCTACCATACGCATCCCTGACGAATCCCGGAGCCTGACGTGAACAAACCGCGCGTTTCCCTTACCTATCGCGATGCCGGCGTGGATATCGATGCCGGCGACGCACTGGTCGAGGCCATCCGCCCGATCGCAGGCGCAACCATGCGGCCCGGGGTGCTGGCGGGCGTCGGCGGCTTTGGCGCGCTGTTCGAGATTCCACCGGGCCAATACCGCGAGCCGGTGCTGGTCTCAAGCACCGACGGCGTCGGCACCAAGCTCAAGCTCGCCATCGAACTCAATCGCCACGACACCATCGGCATCGATCTGGTGGCCATGTGTGTCAACGATCTCATCGTGCAAGGCGCGGAGCCGCTGTTCTTTCTCGATTATTTCGCCACGGGCAAACTGGACAACAGGGTGGCGGAGCAAGTCATCCAGGGCATCGGCGCTGGCTGCCGCCAGGCGGGCTGCGCGCTCGTGGGCGGTGAAACCGCAGAGATGCCGGGCATGTACAGCCAAGGTGATTACGATCTCGCCGGTTTCACCGTGGGCGTAGTCGAAAAATCCAAAATCATCGACGGCTCACGTGTTAAAGCCAATGACACGCTCATTGGCATTGCCTCCAGCGGTGCTCATTCAAATGGTTACTCGCTCATCCGCAAGATTATCGAGGTACGCAAGGCCAAACTCGATCAACCGTTCCACGGACGTCCGCTGGGAGAAGTCTTGCTGGAACCCACGCGCATTTACGTCAAACCACTGTTGACGCTGATGCGCGAACTGTCGGTGCACGCCGCGGCCCACATCACCGGCGGCGGTCTGCCCGGCAACGTCCCGCGCGTGCTGCCAGCGGGTGTGCGCGCCGTCATCGATTCGCGCGCCTGGAAGCGGCCCGCCATCTTCGACTGGCTGCAGGAAATGGGCGGCATTGAAGATTTCGAGATGTACCGCACCTTCAACTGCGGCGTGGGCATGGTATTAGTGCTCGACGCGGCCGATGCCGAAAAAGCCCTCAAACAGCTTGAAGCCTCCGGCGAAACCGCGGCGATCATCGGGCACATCGAGGCCCATTCGGGAGAAGATCAGGTCGTCATCCTCAAATGAGCGGGGCCAGCGGTGGCATCGTGGTGCTGGTTTCGGGTCGCGGGAGCAATCTACAGGCCATCATCGATGCCGTGCATGACGGCCGCTTGCCGGCAGACATTCACGCGGTTATCAGCAGCGAGCCCGGCACCCCGGCCATGGCACGCGCACGCACGGCGGGCATTCCAAATCATGTCGTGAATCACCGCGACTTCCCGGCGCGCGAACTATTTGATCAGGCCCTCATACAGCGGGTAGATTCCTATGAGCCACGTCTGGTTGTGCTCGCCGGTTTCATGCGCATCCTGAGCGAGAGCTTCATCAATCATTATTCCGGCCGACTCATTAACATTCACCCCTCCCTGTTGCCGGATTTTCCGGGGCTCAACACCCACGCGCGTGCCCTGCAAAGCGGCGCGAAATCCCACGGAGCCAGCGTGCATTTCGTCACGCCTGAAGTGGACGGCGGGCCAGTGATTATTCAGTCAGCCGTACCGGTGTTGCCGGATGACACGCCTGAAATTCTGGCCGAGCGCGTTCTCACTGAAGAACACCGGATTTATCCGTTGGCGATCCGCTGGTTCCTGGACGGACGTCTGTCGGTCGAGGGTGGGCGCGTGCTGTTGGATGGGGAACAACGGCCAGAGCAGGGTTTAGACCGCCAGATAATTACCCACAACGATTCTCCGGAAACTGGCTGACATGCTTGTTTTAAGGTATTTTTTTCCCTGCCAGCGGGGAATAAACTGACCGAGGCCCCCGTCAAGAACCATAACGTCCGCCACCGGAAAGCACAATCTGCCCCATTATGGATGTCTTCAATTTCCTGGGTCGTTCGCGCGAAGCCAGGCTGCAACTTGAGCAACATCGCCAGCGGCTCTATCGCATCGCCTACGCCTGGACGCACAACGCGTCGCTGGCGGACGATCTGGTGCAGGAAACGCTGGCGAAGGCACTGAAAAAGTCTGGTCAGTTGCGTGACCCGAACGCGGGCGATGCCTGGTTGTACAGCATCATGTCGAATTGTTACCGAGATCACTTCCGCCGTCTTCGCGCGACGGATGAAATTGATGAAAACACAATAATTCATGATTCCACCCCGGAGAAGGAGAGCAGCGAGCAGGAAATTGTCCTCAAGGTCAGGGCGGCCATTGCCAAGCTGGCGGAGGGGCAACGTCAGGTCGTAACCCTGGTGGACATTCAGGGACTGAGCTATATGGAAGTGGCGCAGATACTGAATGTACCGATCGGCACCGTCATGAGTCGTCTGTGCCGCGCGCGTTACGCCCTCAAGGACCTGCTGGTTGATCTGGCACCGAAACTTGCTGCCCAAGAAGTTAAAATCCGGAGAATCAAATGAACGAACAACCGAAGTTTTCTGAAGAATTCCTGAACGCCTTCGTCGATGACGAATTGACGCCCGATGAAAAGGCACAAGCCTACGCACGGTTGTCCGACGATGTAGTGCTCAACCACCAGGTATGCGAACTTCGCAAGGTGCGCGATTTGGTCAAATTGGCTTACCAGAACGTACCTGTGCCCAATCGGGGCATGACAAGCATCGCCGCTGTCAGCAAGAAATATTGCAGCAACGGCCTCGCGGCCGGGCTGGCGCTCGTCATCGGCATCTTGGGAGGCTGGTTTCTGCACCAGTCTTCTCAGGCGCCGCAGAATACCGCCACCGCACAGGTAATGCCCGCCGCCGATGAACCGGTCAAGGTGTTATTCCATGTGAGCGACGGCAACGAGCAACACCTCAAGACCGTGCTGGACGAGGTGGAAAACCTGCTGCAGTACTATCGCAAAACGAACGAGAAGGCACGAGTCGAAGTAATCACCAACGGCGGGGGGCTGACTCTGGTGATGAACGGCGTCTCGCCTTTTGCCGATCGCATACAGCGCATGCAAAAGGAATACAAGGATCTCACTTTCATCGCCTGCCAGAACACCATCGATCGCGTCCAGCAGGAACTGGGCTTGACGGCGAAGCTTTTGCCGGGGGTGGTCGTTATCGATTCCGGCGTGGCGCAGATCATGCGTCGTCAGCACCAGGGCTGGGCCTATTTACAAGTCTGATTGTCAGCAGAACACCAACCATCCATAACTAAGGAGAAACATTCATGCACAAGACATTTTTACTCAGCCTCATCGCGGCGTTCACCCTCGGCTGGATTTCGGTCAACACCAGCCACGCCGCGGAGGGCGGCAGCAAGGTTCTTTATCACGTCAACCTGGGAAATGAGCAGGCCACCGACGCGCTGCGGAATATCAATAATCATCTTGCCGTGGATCCCTCGGCAAAAATCGTTGTCGTGACTCACAGCAAAGGCGTCGATTTCCTGCTGGATGGCGCGGAAGACGAGAACAAAAACCCGTATAGCGGCACGGTCGCCAAGCTTGCGGCGAAAGGGGTGGAGTTCCGGGTCTGCCAGATTACCCTGGAGCGTCGCAAGATCGACCCGAAAAAACTGATCCCGGAGGCCAAGCTTGTTCCCTCCGGCGTCGTGGAAGTGACAAAACTTCAAACACAAGGGTATGCCTATCTGAAACCCTGAAGCGGGGCCTGATATGGCAATAGACACCAGAGTGCTTCAGAAAGATAACGTAGCCCTCAAGGCCTGAAGCATTTCAAAGTCTCTCTCCTCCAGCCCGCAGCGCATCGCGGGCTTTTTTTTGTCCGGGTGACTCGTTATCCTAGTCGCCCGCGCGCTGCCAGCGTCTCCCGGATATCACATCAACCGATGCAAGAACTTCTGGAAATCATTCCCTCGAGAGAGGCCATTCGCGTTTTCCTGAATTCGTCTTCCACCTGGTTACAGGTCGGCGTATTCACTGCCGGGTTTCTGGTAGTGAAGTTGCTCTCCAACTGGCTGCAACCGCGCCTCCAGACCATGATCCAGCCTGGCGCCCTTGACGAGGGTATGCGTCGCACCGCCGTGCGCTCGGGAGCACTGGCGCTGGTTCCGCTCATGCTCTGGTTGTGGCTACTGACCTCCAGCGCCATCCTGCGCCATTACGGCTGGGACACCGGGCTGCTGCGACCGGCCATGATCCTCGCCGGCGCGCTCGCGCTGATCCGCATGGGCGTGTTCGTGCTGCGACACAGCCTCAGCCCCGGTGGTCCGCTCAAGGCCTGGGAAGGCGTATTGACGATAACCATCTGGACCCTGGTAGCGCTTCATATTCTCGGCTGGCTCCCACGGATCGAGCAGATGCTCGACGACTATGCATTCACCTTCGGCACAGTGCGCGTGTCCCTGCTCAATGTCCTGAGCTTCGCCTTGTCCATCGCCGTCATGCTGCTGGTCGCGCTGTGGCTGTCCAATGCCATACGCGGCCGGGTGGCGCGCAGCCGCGCGCTCGACGAAAGCATGAAAATCGCGTTATCGAAACTGATCAAGTTCGTTCTGCTCACGCTCGCCGTGCTCGCCGCCATGGTGTCGGCGGGCATTGATATCACGGCCTTTGCTGTTTTTGGCGGCGCTCTCGGTGTGGGACTCGGCTTGGGCTTGCAGCGTGTGGTGAGTAATTTTGTAAGCGGATTCATTCTCGCCTTCGAGGGCTCGATCCGGCCGGGTGACGTCATCAGTTACGGCGACACTTATGGAACCGTGAAGGCGCTGCACACGCGCCACATCGTCATCCGCACGCTCGACGGGCTCGATATCCTCGTCCCTAATGAGAATCTCCTCACTACTGACATCACTAACTGGTCCTATGCCGGTGACAGGAAAATCCGGCTGCGACTGCCGGTGGATATCAGCTATAACGACGAACCGGAAGTGGCACTGAAACGGCTGGAGCGACTGGCACGGGATAATCCGCGCGTGCTGAAAGATCCGCCTGCGTCGGCGTTCCTGCTGGGTTACGGTGACAACGGCATCAATCTTGAACTGCGTGTCTGGCTCAGCGACCCGGATATCCGGGGAGAAATTCGCACCGAGCTGTATAAAGCGATGTGGACTGACTTTCACGCCGCGGGTATTACTTTCCCCTTCCCGCAACGCGATGTCTATATCAAGCAATTTGCGGGTCCGGCAACTTCCCCTGCTGACGCCAGATCAGGTAATCGCGCAGGATCTGCGCGTGGTCGAAAACGAGAGGCGAAGGCAAAGCCTCCGGGCTGAAAATCGCCACGCCCGCCGCATCGTCCTGCGCCCGGGGCTCACCCACGGCCTCGGCAATATAAACCGCCGAGGCCGTGTGACTGCGCGGGTCGCGCCGCGGATCGGAATAACATCCCAGCAATGTCTTGAGTGTCACGCGCAGCGCCGTTTCTTCTTCGGCCTCCCGCACGGCGGCGTGCTCCACCGATTCACCGACATCCACGAAGCCGCCAGGCAAGGCCCATCCGTGCGGCGGATTCTTGCGCCGGATCAGCACAATTGGCACGTCCGGACGATCCTTGAGTTCAATAATAATATCCGTGGTCAATGCAGGTGTTTTCGGTGCCGGCATGATCTTTTCTCTTTCCAGGGCGCGCTTGTCGGCTGTTCCGCATGATAATGCTCGGAATGTGCCTGTTTCGAGTATACTTGCATAACGCACTGGTGAATGAAACGAGGCTTTAACGAATGCTTGAAGGATTGATCACTCTCCCATGGTGGGGATACATCATCGCCGCTCTCATCCTGACTCACATCACGATTGCCGCTGTTACCATCTACCTCCACCGACATCAGGCCCATCGGGCCCTCGATCTGCATCCCATCGTCAGTCACTTCTTCCGCTTCTGGCTGTGGTTGACGACCGGCATGGTCACGAAAGAGTGGGCCGCCATCCATCGCAAGCATCACGCCAAGGTGGAAACACCGGACGACCCGCACAGCCCGCAGCAGTTCGGTATCCGCAAGGTGATGTGGCAAGGTGCGGAACTCTATCGCAAAGAGTCGAAAAACCTCGAAACGATGGAGAAGTACGGCCACGGCACGCCGGATGACTGGATCGAGCGCAACCTGTACTCACGCCATAGCGCCAAGGGCATCGGCTTGATGTTCGCGATCAACGTGGCGCTGTTCGGCCCGATTGGCATTACGATCTGGGCGACTCAGATGATCTGGATTCCCATTTTTGCCGCCGGCATCATCAACGGGGTTGGCCATTACTGGGGTTACCGCAATTACGAAGTCAGCGACGCCAGTACCAACATCGTGCCCTGGGGCATCCTGATCGGAGGCGAAGAACTGCACAATAATCACCACACCTTCGGAAGTTCCGCCAAGTTTTCCTCCAAGTGGTGGGAGTTCGACATCGGTTGGATGTACATCAACATAATGAAAGCCTTGGGGCTCGCGCGTGTAAAGAAAATCCCGCCTGCCCTCACCTGCGATACGGCCAAAGAACACATGGACATCGAGACGGTGAAGGCTGTCATCACGGCACGCTTTCTGGTCATGTCCCAGTTTGCACGTGAAGTCATGCAAAACGTACACCGCGAAGAATTGAAAAAGGCAGACCGCTCCGACCGCGATTCCTGGGCCCTGCTCAAACGTGCACGGCGTCTGATGGTGCGCGAGGCGGCGCTGCTCGACGAGACATCCCATCGCTGGCTGAATGATGCCTTGGAGAACAATGGCACGCTCAGAACGGTATATATGATGAAACAGAAACTTCAGGACATCTGGCAGCGTTCTGCCAGCACACAGGAACACCTGTTGCGCGCGCTGCAGGAGTGGTGCCGCGAGGCTGAAGCCACCGGGATCCAGGCCTTGCAGGATTTTTCGCAGAAACTGCGGACTTATACCCTGGTGCCGGTCACTGCCTGAGAACTCATTGAACCAACACAATTTTGTCATGAACAAAATTGGACGGCCGTAAGCCGGCCCGAGCGTATTTTGCGAGGGTGAGCCCCAGGGATGGGGCGAACAAAAAAGCCCGCATCATGCGGGCTTTTTGTTGAGCACGAATTTTCCTCAGGCCGGAATGGAAAAACGTTTGTGCAGCGGGCTGTGGCGCGGGAAGTGCGCCAGCAGGAACTTCATCTGATCCGCCAGAATCCGCTTGCCCTGGAGGTATATATATTCGGCGTGGGTCGGCATGAACGGCACCGCGAGCAACTCCAGCCCAGACTGTTCCGGCGTACGGCCCGCCTTGTGGTTATTGCAGCGTTTACAGGCGGTGACGACGTTATTCCAGGAATCCGTGCCGCCCACGCTCAACGGGATAATGTGGTCGCGCGACAGGCCGCGAGGGGAAAACTGCTCGCCGCAGTACATGCACAGATGTGCGTCGCGGGCGAACAGCGTCTGATTGTTGAGCGGCGGAACGTAATGCGCGCGCGCCTTCAGGACAGCGTGACTGTCGCCGTGAGTGGCGACGATGGAATTGATTTCGAGGACAGAACGCTTGCCGGAGATGGCGTTGTAGCCGCCACGAATCTGATAGAGCGGCACGCCGCAGGTGTAAGCCACCTGCCCCAGGTGATAGACCCGCACAGCCTCTTTGAAGTCAATCCATTCAAGCGGCATTCCGGATGCATCGGTCCTCAAGACTTGCTGATTTAATGTATACACAGATGGCCTTCCCTAACTCATCAAGCTCACGAGCGATATTTATGTCAGAAAACATGGGGGTTGTACATAGCCAGACAACCGCGCCCCGGATCGGCCATGCTTCCTGTTGCTCCTTGCTTAAGGATAGCGGAAATAACAAAGCCCGGCAGGGCCAGGCTTTATTTTCAGATACGGAACGGGTCACGCCGCCTATTTGATCTTGGCTTCCTTGTAGGCCACGTGCTTGCGAACCACCGGATCATATTTCCTGAATTCGAGCTTGTCCGGGGTGGTGCGCTTGTTCTTGGTCGTGGTGTAGTAATGACCGGTACCCGCACTGGAGACCAGCTTGATCTTTTCACGTGCTGACTTGGCCATGGCTTATACCTTCTCGCCGCGGGCGCGCATCTCGGCCAGCACGGTATCTATGCCCTTCTTGTCGATGGTGCGCAGCCCATTGCTTGAGAGGCGCAAGGAGATCCAGCGTTTCTCGCTTTCCACCCACAGACGGCGTTTTTGCAGATTCGGCAGAAAACGGCGGCGGGTCTTGTTGTTCGCATGGGACACGTTATTGCCCGCGCGTACGCGTTTGCCCGTCACCTGACATACTCTCGACATCGGAAATCTCCCTAAACGGATGCCCTAAGGGCTCTCAAAGGACGGCTTTTATATCAGATATAGGCATTTCTGGGTAGGCCCTGAAATCAGATCAGCGAGAACCATCAAATCAGGCCCCGTTCGCTGAAAGAAACCGTCTCTCCGTCCCCCACCACCAAGTGATCCAGTAATCGAATATCTACCAGGGTCAGCGCCTCCTTCAGGCGATCAGTCAAAAGCTCGTCCGCCCGGCTGGGCTCGGCCACCCCCGAGGGGTGGTTGTGCACCAGAATCACGGCGGCGGCATTGTGCTTGAGCGCGCGCTTGACGATCTCACGCGGATAAACCGCCGTGCCGTTCAATGTTCCCTGGAACAATTCCTCAAAGACCAGCACGCGGTGGCGGTTGTCCAGAAACAGCACGCAGAAAACCTCATTCTTGCGGTCCCGCAGCTGCGCCTGGAGAAATTCCCGGGTCTCCCGGGTCGAACCGAGCGTAATCTCGCGCTTGAGTTTCTCGGCCAGAAAGCGCCGGCCCATTTCCAGGCTCGCCTGCAGTTGCACGTATTTGGCCTCGCCGAGCCCCGGAGTTTCACACAGATCCTCCGGAGCGGCCGCCAATAATTCACGCAAGCTGCCATACCGATCGATGAGATCGCGCGCTACGTCCACGGCGGTTTTACCGGGTACGCCGGTGCGGATGAAAATGGCCAGCAGTTCGGCATCGGAAAGCGCAGACGGGCCACGTTGCAGGAGTTTCTCGCGCGGGCGTTCGTGTTCAGGCCATTGGTTTATGGTCTTCGGGCTATTCTTGGTCTTTTTCTTACCCATTTGTTCCCCCCTTCCCGGGCAAGTACACTTTAACATATGGGTACCCTCACCAATAAGCGCATCCTGCTCGGCGTCACCGGCGGCATTGCCGCCTATAAAAGCGCCGATGCCGTCCGGCGCCTGCGCGAGGCCGGCGCCGAGGTGCGCGTCATCATGACAGCCGGGGCAACGGAATTCATCACGGCTTTAACCCTTCAGGCGGTGAGCGGTCACCCGGTCTATCAGCACATGTTCGATACCGGTGCCGAAGCAGGCGATGTACAGGGACGTACAAGTGCCGCGGGAGGCAGGATGCCGAGAGCGGCCATGGAACATATTGATTTGGCGCGCTGGGCCGACATCGTGCTGGTCGCTCCGGCCAGCGCGAATTTTCTGGCGCGACTGGCGCAGGGCCGCGCTGACGATCTGCTGACAACCGTATGTCTCGCGACTGAAGTGCCTGTCGCTGTCGCGCCAGCCATGAACCAGCAGATGTGGAGCAATGCCGCGACTCAGTCGAATCTCGCTATGCTCAAAAAAAATGGCATCAGCATTTTCGGCCCGGCGGAGGGATCGCAGGCCTGCGGTGAAGTCGGCCCCGGGCGCATGCTGGAGCCGGCCGATCTCGTGAAGCTGGTTTCTGATCTGTTCACCACCGGTGAACTCGATGGACTAACCATGATTGTCACAGCCGGTCCCACCTGGGAAACGATCGATCCGGTGCGAGGACTGACCAATCGCAGCTCCGGCAAGATGGGCTATGCCGTCGCCGAAGCCGCCGTCGAAGCCGGGGCGCGGGTGATTCTGATTTCGGGACCCACGTCGTTACCCGATCCTGCGCGCGTGCAAACGATCCGTGTGGAGAGCGCGCAGGAAATGTACGATGCCGTGCACGCCCATGTGCGCGCGACGAATATTTTCATCGGCGTGGCGGCGGTCGCCGATTATCGTCCGGCACAGAAAGCTGGCAATAAAATCAAGAAAACCGATGAAACGATGACGCTGGAGCTGACGCGCAACCCTGATATCCTGGCGAGCGTGGCGGCACTCAAGCCCGCGCCGTTTACCGTGGGTTTCGCAGCCGAAACGGAAGACCTTGAACAACAGGCGCGCCAGAAGCTCAAAAATAAAAACCTCGATCTCGTCGCGGCCAACCGCGTAGGCCCCGGTCTCGGGTTCGGCACGGATGAAAGCAGCCTGCTGCTGGTCGAGCATGAGACCGTTACCGAGCTTCCGATCCAGCCAAAGACAAAGCTTGCGCGCGCGCTGATCCACCATATCGCCGCAAGATATCGCGCCAAAAAATTCGCCACCGTGCACGTCCTACGGAGACCCTGATGCAGAAAGTGGAAGTGAAAATCCTCGACAAGCGTATCGGCGCCGAATTTCCAATGCCACACTACGCCACTCACGGTTCCGCGGGCATGGACATGTACGCCTGCCTGGACGAACACCTGCACATCGCTCCCGGTGAGACACATCTTATTCCTTCGGGCATCGCCATTCACATCGGCGAAGCCGGTCTCGCCGCGGTGTTGCTGCCGCGCTCCGGACTCGGACACAAACACGGCATTGTTCTTGGGAACCTCGTCGGACTCATCGATTCGGATTATCAGGGCCAGATATTCATTTCGGTATGGAACCGCGGCCATGAGCAGTTCACCATCGAGCCCGGCGACCGCATCGCCCAGATGGTGTTCGTTCCGGTGGTGCAGGCGCAATTCAGCGTCGTCAAGGAATTCGAGGAGAGCCGTCGCGGTGAGGGCGGTTTTGGCCACTCCGGAAGAAAATAACCTGATCTTGCCGTCGCATATCCGTAATTTACCGCCACGGGTCGGAAGTCAGGGCACCTTGCTGGCTAGCGTCGGCGGCGTCTTCTATGTTTACAGATAGGACAATCATTGTCCGGTGCAGGCCCGTTACGGCCTGACAAGAGGATTCGCGGTACATGGCCCAGTCGCTGACACGCATTCATCTTCAGGTATTCCTGATTCTGTTATTGTGCTTCTCGGCGATCGGTTATGCCGGTTACCTCGCCCTGCGCGACATGCAGTGGTCGTCCTATCGTGAACGGGTTTTACAAACCTCTCAAGAAACGGCTGCCCGGATAAACAGGCTTTTGACACAACAACGTCAGGCGCTTGAAAAAACGACACGCCTGCCTGCCGTGGTAATGGCGCTGCAACGTGGCTCTTCTGTGGCTCGATCGCATAAAGAGGATGAAATTGAATCCCAGCTGCCCGGTGTTGTCTCGGTCCAATTGATGTCGCACAACAATTCCGGAGGTTTGTCGTCCGCAGAGGCGCTTGATCCGGCTTGCCTCGACTACGTCCAGCGCATGGCAAAAACGAACACACCGGCTGTTCCGGAATTTCATGCCACGGGAACACCCGCTGCGCATTATGACCTGGCGGCACCCATCATGAATGAGAACCGGAGTCTGGCAGGATATCTTCTGGCCAGATTTTCCAGCGCGCCCTTGCAAGCGATTCTTGATCAATCCCTGCCTCCACATGCCTACATGGAATTGCAGCAGCCTGTGTCGGGCGCAGAAACACAGGCTGTGCTGACGGCAGGCGAGCCCTCCGATACGGTTACTGTCAGCAGTGAACTCGGCAATAGCCACTGGACACTGATATATCAGCCGGCTGAAACACCCTCTCTGATCCTGTCCGGAAGCAGAAAAATTTACTTTGCCATAATTCTCTCAGCCTTCGTCATTATCACTATCGTTCTGTTTCGCCTCTACCGAAAAACTCTCAAGGCAGTGCGGCACGATATTCATTCGTTGGTTCGAATGTTCCGCGACCTGCGTGAAGGCAGCGTGCGGGTCGAGTATCCGATGGCTTTGCGGGAATTCGCCGAGATTTTTGATTATCTGCGTGACCGTGGCCAAAAACTGGTCAAGGAAAAGGAAAAACTCAGGGACATGGGACTGATGGATCACCTGTCGCAGCTCGGTAACCGCCGGCACTTCGAGACGCGACTGCAAGAGCTGTTCGACGCCTCCAAGGCCAGTGGTCTCTCATCCGTGCTCATGATCGACATGGATCATTTCAAAGCCGTAAACGACAAACATGGACATGATGCCGGCGATGCGCTGATCGTCGGCTTCGCCAATGCCCTGCGCAAGGTGGTGCGCCAGACTGACGTACTCGCCCGTCTCGGCGGCGATGAGTTCTGCATCATCTACTCTTACGCGCCACTGGAAAAAGCCACGGTGCTGGTGGAACGCCTGCGCAAGCAGCTGCCGCGCGAAATACTGCTGACCAAGGGCGTGATGCATCAGCTGCGCTGGACTGGCGGCCTGAGCGCCATGTCCGACAAGGACACTAAACCGGACGATGTATTGTGGCGCGCTGACCAGGCACTGCTGCAGGCCAAGGAAGCCGGACGCAATGTTACAAAAGTTTCTGACCCCGTCGCCGGTCTTCCCGCGAAAAAGAAGATCATCGTTGGCTGATGATGGTGTTTTTTCGTCGCGGGGCTGCGCTTCACCTCGCCTGATGCGAAGGGATGCGGTAAACTGCCTCGTCGAAGCTTCCAATCCATAAAAAAACCATGTCAATATCCAAACCCGCCGGCATCGCGGCGGCACACGACCTTCCTGCGGAGATCTTCAAGGCCTATGACATCCGGGGCATTGTCGGCAAGACACTCACGCCGGAAATCGTCGAGCGCATCGGGCAGGCCCTGGGCAGCGAGGCGCTGGCAATAAAACAGAAGCGCTTCGTGATCGGACGCGACGGGCGCCTTTCGGGACCAGAACTGTCGGCGGCACTGGCGCGCGGCATCGCCCGCAGCGGCTGCGACGTGGTGGACATCGGCATGGTACCGACCCCGGTGGTGTATTTCGCGATCCAGCATCTCGGCGCCGGCTCTGGCGTAGCCGTTACCGGCAGCCACAACCCTCCCGATTACAACGGCCTCAAGATGGTCATCGGCGGCATTACCCTCTCGGGTGAGCTGATTCAGAAGCTGCGTGTTCGCATACTCAATAACGATCTGGTATCGGGCCAGGGAAATATCTCATCGTCAGACGTACGCGCAGCCTATCTCGATCGTGTGGTCAGTGACGTAAAGCTCGCGCGCCCGATGCGCGTGGCCGTGGACTGCGGCAATGGCGTGGCGGGCGAGATGGCTCCTCAATTACTCAAGCGCCTCGGCTGTCAGGTCACTGAACTTTTCTGCAAAATTGACGGTACTTTTCCCAATCATCACCCCGATCCGAGCAAACCGGAAAATCTCGAAGATCTGATCGCCGAAATCAGAAAGGGCGGTTACGACGTGGGCCTGGCCTTCGACGGTGATGGCGACCGCCTCGGCGTCATCGCGCCGGACGGCCACGTAATCTGGGCCGATCGCCAGATGATCCTGTACGCGCGTGACGTGTTGTCGCGTCATCCCGGCGGCGAAATCATCTACGACGTCAAATGCTCGCGCACGCTCGATGCCGAAATCCGAAAGGCCGGCGGCAAGCCCACCATGTGGAAAACCGGACACTCGTTCATCAAGGCCAAGCTCAGAGAAACCGGCGCCTTGCTCGCCGGTGAAATGAGCGGGCATATCTTCTTCAAGGAACGCTGGTATGGCTTCGACGACGGGCTCTACACCGCCGCGCGCCTGCTTGAATTACTCTCGCGCGACCCACGCCCGACGCAGGAAATCTTCGCCTCCCTGCCCAACACGGTGAACACACCGGAATTGAATCTCAAGTTTGCCGAGAGCGAGCATTTCACCGTTATCAAGGAACTGGTCCAACGTGCGCACTTTCCAGACGCGAAACTCACCACCATCGACGGCCTGCGCGCGGATTTCCCCGACGGCTTCGGCCTCGTGCGTGCCTCCAACACCACACCGGTGCTGGTGTTCCGCTTCGAAGGTGACAACAAAGAAGCATTGGAAAGAATTCAGAAACGCTTCCGCGAACTCGTCCTGGCCGTCCGTCCGGGGCTTGCGCTCCCGTTTTAATCGTTTTCCAATAACCGTTTCTCAAAAACCGCCCGCCAGCTCGGTGAAAGCGCGGGCAGGCGCGCGGCGCGTTCGTATTCCTCACGCGTGCCGCGGTCATGCCGCAGCCGGAACACGTCGCTCACGCAGAGAGAATCGGCATCGTGCGCGACCCGCTCGATGGCATCACCCGCGGCTACCCTTCCCTCCTGCAACACTCGCAGATAAAAACCGGTGCGATTGGCCGTGGCGAAACGGGCGGGGAATTGATCGTCACCCATGCGGATACCGAGCTTGAAACAGGGCGAGCGCGGCTGGGTGACCTGCACCCGCGCCTTCCCGATCTGAAATTCATCGCCGATGCAGACCGTATCTTCCAGCCAGCCGGTAATGGTGAAATTCTCCCCAAAATGCCCATGGGAAAAATCGTCACGCCCCAGCTCGGCTTCCCAGAAAGCGTAATGTTCGAACGGATAGGCATAGA
Organism: Sulfuricaulis sp.; assembly: GCF_024653915.1. Lineage (NCBI taxonomy): Bacteria > Pseudomonadati > Pseudomonadota > Gammaproteobacteria > Acidiferrobacterales > Acidiferrobacteraceae > Sulfuricaulis > Sulfuricaulis sp. Next base: position 158,306 of record NZ_JANLGY010000020.1, read on the forward strand.
CCGCCTTGTCCGCCCCGCCGTGCACGCGCAAATCGGCCTGACCGTCGCCGTCCAGGTTCAGGTGCCGCAATAATATCGGCCCGACCACCGGTTCCTTGAATATGCCGGTACTTACCACCCGGCCCTCGTGGGGTACCGGACGGGGCATGCCAATGTTGACGGACATCAATTTCATCGCCTTGCCTCTGCGTAGAATGGGAATTAGCGGGGATATTGCCGGTCAATGTATACCGCAATCCGTCTTGAGGCTAAACTATTGATCATGCTGCACTGGTTTCTCACAGAACTGAAGACCATCGGACGGAGCACACTTGCCCTGGCGGGCGTGCTGTGGCTAATCGCCGCTGGCGCCCCCTGCGTCATGGCACAAACGTCGGCGCCGGACTCCGTTCCCAGCCACTGCCCGGAGCACGCGAAGCATAATGGCGCCGGACATGCCGTCATGCCGGATTGCGGACCCGTGACCGCGATCAACTGCCAGTTGCCCGACACGGGCACGCCGCTTGCAGCCAGCCTCGGCGATTTCGCCATGACACCGGTGTTATTGGTTACCCTGCCGGTTCCTGTGATGCTGTCGGACAACGGCCAGCAGCCGCGGCCCGATTTCTTCGCTCCCGATATTCACGCTCCTCCGCTTCACATCCGGTATCTCAAGCTGATCTTGTAGTTCTCTCCCGCGCGTTCACACGCGCTGTCGTTTTTTGTTCACGACTGCAAGGAGAGATTCATGTTTATTCGTTCTGTTTTACCCCGCATCGCGGGAATCCTGATCATCCAGCTGGCCACTATGTCCGGCGCCCTGGCGGCGCCTGAATTGACGTTGGCCGAGGCCGAACGCCTGGCGCTCGAACACGCGCCTTGGCTCGCGCACCACCGCACCAACGTGGATGCCGCCGCCGAACGCGCGGTGTACGAAGGAAGACTGCCAGACCCGCAACTCGTCGTTGGCGCACTCAACGTTCCCGTCGATACCTACAAGTTCAATCAAGAGGACATGACCATGACCATGGTCGGCATACGCCAGTCGTTTCCTCCCGGCGATACGCTCAAGCTCAAGGAACAACGCGCCGAGAAGGAGCTCACGCGCGAGCAAGTGCGCGTGGACATGGAGCGCCGCAATCTGCTGCGGCAGGTGCGCCAGACATGGATCGAGCTCTATTTCCAGCAACAGTCGCTGAACACGCTGGAAGAGCTGCGCCGCCTCGCGCGTAAACAACTGGAAGCGGCGGAGGCGCGCTATCGTGCCGCGCAGGAAATGCAGCAGACAGTGCTGAAAGCGCGTCAGGCACTGGCGCGCGTGCATGAACGTGAACCAATGCTACGCGCGCAGGCATCACGCTTGCAGGCGCAGTTGGCGCGCTGGGTGGGCGAGGCCGCCTATCAGCCCCTGCCATCCGAACTCCCTTCCCTGCCGGTTGTATCTGAAACATTCGATCACACCCGGCACCCCGAATGGCTCGCGGCCCAATACGGGCTGGAACAAGCGCGCATCGAGGTCGAGATGGCGCGCCAGGAATACAAGCCGGGATGGATGTTCGATCTTTCCTACGGTTTCCGCCGGCCGATGCCGGACGGCACTGAGCGACCGGACATGGTGACCGCGATGGTGACGCTGGATGTGCCCATCTTCCGGGAGAAGCGCCAGGACCGGCGGCTGGCGGAAAAACAGGCCATGGAAACCGGCGCCCATTATGAAATCGAAGACAAGCGTCGCGAGCTCGAGGTCATGTACCGCTCCATGCGCGCCGAATTCGAGGCGCTGGTCGAGCGCGAGAAAATATTTGTGCAGGAGCTGCTTCCCGCCACCCGCCGCGAGTCCCAGGTCACCGTGGCCGGGTTTGCGCGCGATCAGGCCGAGAACCGCGAAGCGCTCATGAAGGCGTTCGACACCGAACTTGAATACACGCGCCTGCGCGCAGATCGGGCCAAGGCACAGGCGGAACTTTTGTACCTTACCGGAGAACCACAGCCATGAATCGGAAAACGAAACTCACTGTGACAGCCGGCGCTGTCGTTGTACTGGGCATCGCCGTTGGTTGGTATTTTCTGGGTTCCAGCAAAAGTCCTGTCGACATCGAAAACGGTGTAAAGACGGAGCGCCAGATTCTCTACTGGACCGACCCCATGGTGCCCGGATATCGCAGCGACACGCCCGGCAAGTCGCCATTCATGGACATGGATCTCGTGCCGGTTTACGCGGACGAGGCCGGTGGCAGCGGCGCCCCGGTGATCACGGTCCGACCGGAGTTCATCCAGAATTTTGGCGTGCGGACACACAAGGTGACAAAGGGAGGCGCCGTACACACTATCACGGCGCAGGGCTATTTATTTCGTGACAGTAGCGGTCTTCGGGTTCTGCTGGACACTTTCGACCGCGAAATGAACTGGGTGCGTGCGGGATTGCCCGCAGAAATCCGTGTTACGGATTTTCCGGGGCGTCAATGGAACGGGACGGTAGAAAGCGTGAAATCCGACGTGGATGTCGGCACGCGATCCCTCAAGGCAAGTATACGCATCACCAATCCGGATGCCGTGCTCAAACCCAACATGTATGCCGAGGTGATCATCCGGGACCTGCGGCGCCACGACCAGAAAATCATGGTGCCGACTGAAGCACTGATCCGGACCGGATTCCGTACTGCCCTGCTGCTGGCACTGGGCGGCGGCCGGTTTCAGCCGATCGAGGTGGTGCCGGGCGAGGAATCCGGCGACTGGATAGAAATCCATCAGGGCATCAAGGAAGGCGATGTGGTCGTGACATCGGGCCAGTTCCTGATTGATTCCGAGGCGAGCGTGCGTGCGAGCTTCCAGCGCATGGAATCCGCGCCCGCCGATCCGCAGACCGGCAATCAGGGGAATAAACCGTGATTCTCCACATCATTCGCTGGTCCGTCCGCAATCGATTCCTAGTCCTTCTGCTGACGGCCATCTTGGTCGCTTGGGGGATATTCTCCCTCGTGCGCACTCCGCTAGATGCTATCCCCGACCTTTCCGACGTGCAGGTCATCGTCCAGACCAGCTATCCCGGCCAGGCGCCGCAGGTGGTGGAAGATCAGGTGACCTACCCGCTGACAACCGCCATGCTCTCGGTGCCGGGGGCGACGACCGTCCGCGGGTTTTCCCAGTTCGGCGAGTCTTTCGTGTATGTGCTCTTCAAGGACGGGACCGATCTTTACTGGGCGCGCTCGCGCGTGCTCGAGTACCTGAGCCAGGTTCTTCCGCGCCTGCCGCGCGGTGCGCGGCCCGCGCTCGGGCCGGATGCCACGGGTGTCGGCTGGGTTTACGAATACGCACTGATAGACCGCACTGGCAAACACGATCTCGCGCAATTACGCACGCTGCAAGACTGGTTTCTCAAATATGAACTGCGCACGATTCCGGGCGTGGCCGAGGTTGCGACCGTGGGCGGCATGGTAAAGCAATACCAGGTGGTGGTGGACCCGGTAAAACTTCGCGCGTACCGGCTCACATTAGAAAACGTTCGCAGCGCTATTCAGAATGCCAATCAGGAAACCGGCGGATCGGTCATCGAAATGGCCGAGGCTGAATACATGGTCCGCGTCCGCGGATATCTCAAGAACGAAAAAGATTTGCGCACCGTACCTCTCGGCGTGACGTCCACTGGCGCGCCCATTCGCCTGGATCATGTGGCCAATATACGGATTGGACCTGAGATGCGACGTGGAATTGCCGAGCTGAACGGCGAAGGCGAAGTCACGGGCGGCATTATCGTCATGCGTCACGGGGGAAATGCGCTGGCCACCATCAACGCGGCCAAGGCCAGGCTTGAGACCCTCAAGAAGAGCCTTCCGGAAGGCGTGGAGATCATAACGACCTATGACCGTTCAGCGGTCATCAAAAATGCCGTGAGCAATCTCACCGGGACGCTCATCGAGGAATTTATCGTGGTGGCGGTTGTATGCCTGGTGTTTCTGTTCCACCTGCGTTCCGCCCTGGTGGTTGTTGTCACGCTGCCGATCGGCATTCTCGTCAGTATCATCATCATGAAATACCAGGGGATCAACGCCAATATCATGTCACTTGGCGGCATCGCCATCGCCATCGGCGCCATGGTGGATGCCGCCATCGTCATGATCGAGAACGTGCACAAGCACATGGAAAAACAAAAGGTAACTGACGAGAACCGCTGGACCATCATCCGCACCGCCACCGAGGAGCTCGGCCCGCCGCTGTTTTATTCGCTGCTCATCATTGCGCTGAGTTTCATCCCGGTGTTTGCCCTCGAAGCCCAGGAGGGGCGGCTGTTTGCTCCGCTGGCCTTCACCAAGACCTACGCCATGGCCGCCGCGGCGGTGCTTTCGATCACGCTGGTGCCCGTGCTCATGGGCTATTTCATCCGTGGTCGCATCCGCGGCGAACAGGAAAATCCCGTGAGCCGCGGGTTGATCCGTGCCTACCGGCCAATGCTGGGCTGGGTGCTGGCACGGCCCAAACAGATATTGTGGGCCGCGACAGCGCTGGTGGCGCTGGGCGTCTTCCCCCTGACACAGCTCGGATCCGAATTCATGCCGGACATGGATGAGGGCGATATCCTGTACATGCCCACCACCCTTCCCAGCCTCGGCGCCGGCAAGGCACAGCAGCTTCTGCAGCAGACGGACCGGATACTTAAAACCTTCCCCGAGGTGGAGAGTGTATTTGGCAAAAGCGGGCGCGCGGAAACAGCAACCGACCCGGCACCGCTTTCCATGTTCGAAACCACGATTCAGCTCAAGCCGAGATCCGAGTGGCGGCCGGGAATGACCGTGAAAAAACTCATCGAGGAGATGAACGAGGCCACGAAGTTTCCGGGGCTGTCCAACGCCTTCGTCATGCCAATCAAGACCCGCATCGACATGCTGACCACCGGCATCCGCACGCCCGTCGGCATCAAGGTTTCCGGGCCATCGCTGGCAACCATCGATCTCATCGGTCGTGACATCGAAACCGCTGTACGCGATGTGAGGGGGACGGTATCGGTTTACTCCGAGCGTGTCACCGGTGCGCGTTATGTGGATGTCCGCATTGACCGCCAGCGTGCCGCGCGCTTCGGCATGAACATCTCCGACATCCAGGACACCGTGGCCACCGCCGTGGGCGGCATGAATATTACTGAAACCATCGAGGGACGGGAACGCTATCCGGTCAATATACGCTATGCCCAGGATATACGCGGTTCACTTGAACGATTACGCGCGTTACCACTGGTCACCATGAGCGGTATCCAGATCGCTCTGTCTGAGGTGGCCGATGTTCGCGTGGTGGACGGCCCGGACATGATACGCAGCGAAAACGCACGTCTTTCAGGATGGACCTACATTGACATGCGTGACCGTGACATCGGTTCCTACGTAGCCGATGCCAGGCGCGCGGTGGAAGAAAAGGTGAAACTGCCGCCAGGTTATTCGCTGCACTGGACCGGCCAGTTCGAGTACATGCAACGCGCCCTCGAACGCCTTAAGGTAGTTATCCCTTTCACGCTGGTCATTATCCTGCTGTTGCTCTACCTCAATTTCCGCAACGGCATGGAAGTGCTGATCGTAATCGGCACCTTGCCGCTGGCACTGGTGGGTGGTTTCTGGTTGCTGTATTTCCTCGGTTACAACCTGTCGGTTGCCGTTGCGGTGGGCTTCATCGCACTGGGCGGCGTGGCGGTCGAAATCGGCGTGGTCATGCTGGCCTACCTCGATCATGCGCTCAAGCGGCGCGAGAATGAGCGCGGTGCGGCGGGCCAGAAGCTATCGGTCAATGATGTGCGCGAGGCGGTCATCGAGGGCGCCCTGTTGCGCGTGCGGCCCGTGACCATGACCAAGGTGGCAATCATCGCCGCCTTGCTGCCAATCTTATGGAGCGAGGGAACGGGGTCAGAGGCCATGCAGCGCATCGCGGCGCCGATGGTGGGCGGCATGCTGAGCGTGGCCATCCTGACGCTCGCCGTGATTCCGGCGGCCTATTTCCTGTGGCAGGAATACCGCATCAGAAAGTCTGGAAAAAAGAATTAAAAGTCACTATCAAAATGAATAACAAAATCCTAAACCACGGGGAACACGGGGAAAAACAAATGGACCAAACCAGATTTCTTGGGCATTTTAGCTATCCCCGTGCTCCCCGTGGTTCTGAGTTTTTATTTTGTTAGACGCATTAGTCGCGCTTGCGCACGTAATAGTGGAAGGTTTTTCCTTCTTCTTCCGTGCGCAGCAGTTCATGACCGGTGCGCTTGCACCAGGCCGGAATGTCCATGCGCGAACCGAAATCGGTTGAAATCAGCTCGAGCACTTCGCCCGGTTGCATGGTCTTGATGGCGCGGTGCGCCTGCTTGAGCGGTTCCGGGCAGCATGTGCCCGAGGTGTCCACCGTCCGGTGTGGTTTGTCCTGGGCCACGACCATCCTCCCTTGTCAGCAATTACTCCATGGATGCCCTAGATTTAATGATTATTTACCGCAAAGACGCGAAGGACGCAAAGAAAAACTCAAGAATTTTGAAGTAAAAATCTTTGCGCTCTTTGTGCTGTACAGGAAGTACGAATGTCGCGGGCGCAGGGATGCGCGGGAGCGACCGCCTTTGCGGTGAGAACTGGTGTTTCTCAGAACTTCCCTAACATATCCTGCCGCCAAGACCGGATATAATCCCGCACCATGGGCAGGAACCGTCTTCCACCGGCCAAGAGCTCGGCCTACATCACGCCACAAGGCGCGCAACGTCTGCGCGAGGAACTGGATTATCTGTGGCGCGTGAAGCGGCCGCAGGTGACGCAGGCGGTATCAGAGGCCGCCGCCCAGGGCGATCGATCGGAAAACGCCGAATATATCTACGGCAAGAAACAATTGCGCGAAATAGACCGGCGCCTGCGTTATCTGCAGAAACGGCTCGAATCGCTGGTGATTGTGGACCGTCCGCCATCCGATGTCTCGCGCGTTTATTTCGGCGCCTGGGTACGGCTGGAAAACGAAGCTGGAAATATCGCTGAATACCGCATCGTCGGCCCGGATGAATTCGATCTCGAAAAAGGCCTGATCAGCATCGACTCGCCGCTGGCCCGCGCGCTGCTCAAGAAAACCGTGGATGACGAGATCACCGTCGTTCTGCCCCAAGGACGTATGGTCTACACCGTCCTGGAAATCAGCTATCGGCGGTTTGACGCAAGGGACCGATAACCCGCGACGCTGGGCCTTTGTTCGTTCTTTTAGAACATTTCTAATGATGGATGGTGGCGTTGTCGTAAGCGACAGGCAACCATCCCGCGTCATTCCAATGCTTAGCCTACTAAATTGGTCTAATATTTGCATAAACAACTAAATCAATTCTAACCGGTGGGGCACCCATCTTGGCGAGCGACTCCAGACGCGTAATCAATGTCTCCATCGGCCTGCTGGCTGTGGGCGTGCTCGTGCTCACCGGCGTACTGGCGCTGAACGCCTGGCGCGATCTCCGATCCGCGCGGCAGACCACGCATATCAACGCGCTGGTGGACACGCTCATCGAGGGCGCCGCGAAGACCGCACTCGAGCGCGGCACCGCCATGATCGCGCTGGGCGAGCCGCGACCGTTACGACCGACGCACCTGCAAAAACTCCGGGATATCCGCGAAGGCTGCAATTCGCTCTGGGAGAAGGCGCAAGCGCTCGCCCGCGAGGCCGCCGCCCATAGCCCGGCCCGGAAAGATCTTGAACAGGACATCGAGCGCACGGCGCGGGCCCACGAGGCACTGCACCGCGTGCGCGTGCATGTGGACAACGATCTGCTTCAGGACCGGAGCGACGATGCCGGCGCCTTCGAATGGTTCGACACCGCCACCCATTACATCAGCGAGACGCGGCATCTGCGCGAGGCCACCGGCGATGCCGTGGCGCAGCCGGGCGAGGCCTTCCTCTACAGTCTGCGGATCAAGCGTTATGCCTGGCTCCTCGCCGAGTACACCGGGCGCGAGCGCGCCGTCATCGGCTATTACATCGGCCGTCATCGCCCGGTACCGGCCGCGCGGCTGGACGATCTCAAGGCCTGGCGCGGCGTGGTCGAACAGGCGAACGAGCGGCTTACGAGCATACTGGAAAGCCAACACGTACCACCCCCGGTCCGCGCCAGCATCGCCTCGATGCTGCAGGACCACAAAAAACGCTTCGAGCCGAGCCGCCGGGCGGTGTACGCCGCCGTCGGCACGGGAAACTATCCACTGACCACCGATACCTGGATGGAATCCGCCACCCACGCGGTGGACGCGGCGCTCATGGTCGTCCACACCGCCTCGACCGAAGTTGACGCCAACCTGAAAGGGGTGACCCGCCTCAGGTCGCAACAACTGGTGTTTTTCCTGGCGCTGACGGTGATCGCTCTTACCGTCGCCACGATCTCCATGACCTGGGTACGCCGCACCGCCAACGCCCTGTTCCACGAAAAAGAGCTTGCCGAGGTGACACTGCATTCCATCGGCGATGCCGTCATCACCACCGATGCGCAAGGCCATGTCGACTACATGAATCCCATCGCCGAGACGCTCACCGGCTGGGGCGTCACGGAGGCGAAGGGGCGCCCGCTGAATGAGGTTTTCCACATCGTTAACGGCGTCACGCGCGAGGCGCAGGTCAATCCGGCTGAAAAATGCCTGAAGGAAAACCGCATTGTCGGCCTGGAAAATAATACAGTGCTGATCAGTCGCGACGGCACGGAACGGGTAGTCGAGGATTCCGCCGCGCCGGTCCGCGACCACGGAGGAAAAATCGTTGGCGCCGTCATGGTCTTCTACGACGTGACGCTGATGCGCAACTCGCCGCATCTGCTCTCGCACCACGCCACACACGATGCGCTCACCGGCCTCATCAACCGGCGCGAGTTCGATCGCCGCCTGACCGCGCTCGTGGAAAACGCCAAGGCCAAGAACCTGCATCACGTCCTGCTCTACCTGGACCTCGACCAGTTCAAGATTGTCAACGATACCTCCGGGCATATCGCCGGCGACAAGCTGCTGCGGCAGTTGTCCTTCCTGCTCAAGAACCGCATTCGCGGTTTGGACACGATTGCCCGCCTCGGCGGCGACGAATTCGGCGTGCTGCTCGAATCCTGCCCGATGGAGCCGGCACTGCGGATAGCCAATGACCTCGTCCGCCTTGTCAACGACTTCCGTTTTGTCTGGGAAGGAACCACATTCGAGATCGGCGTCTCGATCGGCGTGGTTCCCGTCACCGCGGAGAGCGTCAGCCCCGTGGCGCTGCTGAGTCAGGCGGATTCCTCCTGCTATGCGGCCAAGGACAAGGGGCGCAACCGTGTCCACGTGTACCAGCCCGATGACGCGGAAATGCTTCAACGTCATGGAGAAATGCAGTGGGTGTCGCGTATCCGCCGGGCCATCGAAGAGGACCGCTTCGTGCTTTACTGCCACAAGATTCTTCCGCTGACGCCCAACCCGGACGGGGACCGCTACTGCGAAACGCTGCTGCGCATGATCGATGAATCCGGCGCCATCGTGCCGCCGATGGCCTTCCTCCCGGCGGCGGAACGCTACGACCTCATGCCAATCATTGACCGCTGGGTGATACGTAACTCGCTTGCCACCTTCGGAAAACACCGCCGTGAGATTGCCGGTCCCACCCCTAACTGTTTCATCAATCTCGCCGCCGCCTCGTTGTCCGATGAAAACATGTTTGACTTTATCCGCGAGCAGATCGAGTCAGCCGGGATGCCTCCGGAAATGGTTTGTTTCGAAATCACGGAAACCGCCGCCGTGGCGAATCTGGATATTGCCGTGGCTTTCATGGAGAAACTCAAGAAGCTGGGTTGCAAGTTTGCGCTCGATGATTTTGGCAGTGGCATGTCCTCGTTTACCTACCTCAAGAACCTGCCGGTGGATTACCTGAAAATCGACGGCTCCTTCGTCCAGAACATGGCCACCAACCCGACCGATTGCGCCATGGTGGACGCCATCAACCGCGTGGGCCACGTGATGGGGATCAAGACCATCGCCGAATTCGTGAAAGACGCTGCCATCCTGGGAAAGCTCAGGGAACTGGGGGTGGATTATGCGCAGGGCTTCGGCATCGCCATGCCCGTACCGATGGCCCAACACCTGTCCAGTGGAACTAACGGGTGTTGCGCGGTACCGGGCTCGCCGGAGAAACCATCCCCGTGATATATCCTGGAGCGCGATGCAGCCCAGCTTCGGGCCCACGCACAGAATGAATCCGGCTAGGCCGCCGCCGGATTGCCGGAACCGGCAATCCCCGGTGGCCGATCGAAACCGGCCAGCTTGAGAACATCAATTTCGCCGAGCTGCGAGCCGAATTTCTCCACCGGGACCGGCCCGCCAAATAAAAATCCCTGCATATCGTGACAACCGATGGTCTTGAGAAAGCGCGCTTGTTCGCGGGTCTCGACGCCCTCCGCGAGAATGCCGAGCCGCAAGCTTTTCGCCATAACCGCGATCGTGGTGGTGATGGCAGCATCGCCACGGTTGCGGGTGACATCACGAATAAAGGAGCCGTCGATCTTGAGCAGATCGATGGGGAAACGCCGCAGATAATTGAGCGAGGAATAACCGGTTCCAAAATCGTCGATGGAAAGCGTCACGCCGATTTCCTTGAGCTCGTGCATCAAGTCCAGCGCCTGCTCGGCATCGTCCACTAACACGGATTCAGTGAGTTCCAGCTCCAGGGAACGGGCCGGCAATCCGCTTTCCTCGAGCGCCTGGCGCACACTGCCCGGCAAGGTTCCGGCGCGGAACTGCTTCATGGACAGGTTCACGGAAACATTCAGCGAGTGGTGTCCCGCTTCATGCCAGCGCCGTCCCTGCAGACAGGCCTGCTGCAGTACCCATTCCCCCACAGGAATCACCAGGCCGGTGTCCTCCAATAACGGGATGAAGTCATCCGGCATGACCAGTCCGCGGCTGGGATGCTGCCAGCGCAACAGCGCCTCCGCGCCCGTCACGGTTCCGGTGGCGGTGTTGACCCGCGGCTGGTAATAAATAAGAAATTCCCTGTTCTGCAAGGCCTGGCGCAAACCCAGCTCATAGTCGAGGCTCTCCTGGGCGCGCGCTTCCATCTCCTGCGTATAAAAGACAAAGCAGTTGCGGCCGGACTCCTTGGCGGCGTGCATCGCGGCGTTGGCGTCCTTGAGCAGCCGCTGGATATCCTGTGTGACGCCAGGATAGAGGGCGATACCGATGCTGGCAGTGACGACAATCTCACGACCACCGATTTTCATCGGTTCGGAGAATTTCTGAATCAGCCGGTTGGCCGCCTGCGCGGCATGCTCGTTTGAAGGCAGCCGCTCCAATATAACCGTGAACTCATCTCCGCCGATGCGGCAAGCCGTGTCCGAGGCCCGCAGACAGGCGCGAATGCGCTTCGCTGCCTCGATCAGAACTGTGTCACCACACTCGTGCCCCAGGCTGTCATTGATGACCTTGAAGCGGTCGATGTCAATGAACATGACCCCCAGCGATTTCTGCGCGCGGTTGGCCACAGCCGTGGCATGCTGAAACCGGTCCTTGAACAGCGAACGGTTCGGCAGTCCGGTTAGCGGGTCATGATAGGCCATGTAATGCATCTGCTCCGCCTGCGCCCGTCGCTCCGAACTTTCATGCAACCGTATGATGCGGTCCGCGCGGCGCACGATCATCAACAGAAAAAGATAAAGCAGAAACAGGATGAAAATAACGCCTGTGAATACCTTATATTGCGTTCGCTCGATCTCCGCCACCAGAGACGTTACATCGGAGTAAATTTCAAAAACTCCCTCGACAGGGCCGCCCGGTATTCTGCGAACAGGAATGTATGACGACAACAGATTGCGGTTTTCTATGACCTGTTCGGTGGCGGAAAAACGATCGCGAAACACCAGATCGCTTTCGGTCTGTCCGGCTTTGGCCTTCTGAAAACCGGCATTGCCGGCCTTGTGCTCACCGATCTGCTTCGGTTCCGTCGAGTAAACCGTCAGACCGGACATATCGTATATCTTCACCTTGACTACATGCAAACCACGAATCTTCTGGAGCACATCCTCGCGCAGACTGGCCACTTCGAGTTGTGACGCAAGTTCGTGCGCGGGAATGCCGGCAGCGCGCGTAACAAAGTCAGCGTATTTGGGCCACAAGGAGTTGGAAAGTGACTGGGCGAGGAAAACGTTAGACTGCGTTTGCTGCTCCATCAGGGATCGCACCGCAATCGTGCGATAAAAAACGCCGAGCGCGGCCGCCACCAGAACGATGCCAAGAAGACTCGCGATGGAATAGGTGCGTGTGAGGCGAAACATTACTTGCCCCTCGAAGTTAATCTGCTCTTTTCTTCAAGCGGCATCTGAAAGAAATTCGAGTTCAACCAGTTCCAGACCGTCAATCGAGGTGCATTGCACCACCACGGCGTAGTGGCAAATAATATTCGTATCTGCATGGGGTAAAATGTCAGTGGTCGCCACCCCTTCCCTGACGCCGGAAAGCACCTGAAAGCGACGCGCCTTGCACTGTATTCCTGTCCGGGTTTCCATGGCCTGCTCCTTGTAGCCTTCCTGTCTCAGGAAGTGCATAGGTTGTGCCATAAACAGCTATATCCCTGACTCCCGCTGGGGATGCACCAAAATGACCCAGGGCTGAAAATAGGCCGAAATCAGTCGTAAAGGAGGAAATCCCCTTGAATTAGCGGCTTTTCCCGACGCTTGGCCTGCCGGCCTGCGCCATCGGCAAAGGCCCACGCAGCAAGGCATAAGGCATCGATTGAGGCCTTTCGCGCAGATTGAAAATACCGACATGCAAGTTTCAAGCGCCGCCCAGGTACATATGGCGTACGTCATCGTTGGCCAGCAATTTGGCACCGGTGTCGGCGAAGCGGTTGTGACCGAGTTCGAGCGCGTACCCGCGATCGGAGAGCTCCAGCGCCCGCGCGGCATTCTGCTCCACCATGAGCAAGGTGCGGCCCTGGCGCTTAAGCTCAATTAATTGTTCAAATATCAGGTCAACATATTTTGGAGAAAGACCGAGTGACGGCTCATCGAGGATCACCAGCCTGGGATTCATCATGAGCGCGCGTCCGATGGCCAGCATTTGCTGCTCACCGCCGGAGAGCTTTCCTGCCGGCTGGTGGCGCCGCTCGTAGAGTCGCGGGAATTGTTCGAACACCGCCTGCACCGCCTCGCGGCGCTTGCGGGCGTCCCGTTGCAGAAATGCGCCCATCTCCAGGTTGTCGGCCACGGTCATCGTGGCAAAGACAATGCGGCCCTGGGGAACATAAGTTATCCCCAGCGCCGGAATCTCATGCGCCGGAAAATTGGTGATGGACTGACCGTCGAAAACAATTTTCCCTTTCTCCGCCGCCACCAGTCCGATCACCGCCTTGATGACCGTGGATTTTCCGGCGCCGTTGGGTCCAATGATGCACACGATCTCGCCGGCATGTACCTCAAGATTGATGCCGAACAGTACCTGCACCGCTCCGTAGGAAACTTCCAGGTCGCGAATGGAGAGCAGGGTCTCGGTCATGCGCCGGCCGACTCCCGTTTTTTGCCAAAATAGGCCTCAAGAACCTGTTCGTTGTTACGAACCTCGGTAAAACCGCCATGCGCGATCATTTCACCTTCGCTCAACACGTACACATCGGAGCAAAGATCGGCAATCACTTCCATATTGTGTTCGATGACAAGAAAGGTCGTGCCTAACCCATTCAGATTCCGCACCATGTCCCACAGCGTCTGGCGCAACGTCGGGTTGACCCCCGCCGCCGGTTCGTCGAGCAGGATCAGCGCGGGATCGCTCATGAGCACGCGCAGGAATTCGACGAGCTTCTGCTGCCCGTAAGAAAGATTTTTCCCCCGCACTTGTGCGTACTCGCGCAGCCGAACGCGTTCGAGCAGTCCGAGCGCACGTTCCGTTACGCTTCGGTCATGACGGCTGCCGGCCACAACCAGGTTTTCCAATACCGTTAATTCCGGAAACACGCGCGAGAGCTGGAAGGTACGAGCCATGCCGCGGCGATATATTTGCGAGGGGCGCCATCCCAGAATGGATTCACCGTCGAAGCTGATTTTACCGGTCGCACCCCGGTCCATGCCGGAGATGATCTGAAACAGCGTGGTCTTGCCCGAGCCGTTGGGGCCAATCAATCCGGTAATGGACCCGCGCGCCACGTGCAGATCCACCCCGCGCAGCGCCTGAACACCGCCGAAATCGCGTGCAATCCCCCAGGCGCTGAGGATTTGGTCCGGGCGGCTGACAGGTTCGGTCATGGCGACTCTCCGGGGCGTGCATCAGGTCGCTTCTGCTGGCGCTCGCGTACGATGGACACCAGCCCACCGGGCAGATACAGGACCACGACCAGCAACAACACTCCCAGCGCCGCGAGATGCGCCGCGGGAAACTGTGCCCACAGCATCTCGCGAATCACCATCACGGTGGCAGCACCGATTATCGGCCCCCAGACCGTACCGCTGCCGCCAAACAACACCACCACGATCATTTCGATGTTGCGCGCATGGTCGAAGGCGGAGGCGGGGTTGATGTAGCTGGTGTACATGGCATAAACCGCGCCGACGGCGCCGGGTATCAGCGCTGACAGCACGAAGGCGGTCACCTTGTTGCGCGTGGTGTTGACGCCCACCATTTCGGCCGCCTCCTCGTCCTCACGGATAGCGCGCAGTTCCAGGCCGAAACGGCTGCGGTGAATCCAGGCGATGAGCAGGGTCGCCCCCAGCGCCAAGGCAAGCATCGTGAAATATTTCACATCAAGCGACGGCAGCAGTGTGGGCGAGAGCGTAAGTCCGGTACCACCCTTCGTGAGGCTCACCCAAAGCGTAGCGACAATGCGTCCGACCTCGTTGAGCCCGAGCATGGCGATAGCAAAATAAGGACCGCGCAGGCGCAGCGTCAGGAATCCAAGGGGCACGGCAAGCAGCGCGGCGACGCCGGCGCCTTTCAGGATTGCGAGCCACCACGGGAATCCCCAGGTCAGAAACAGCGCACCGGCATAGGCACCGACACCGAAAAACGCCGCGTGGCCGAATGAAACGTACCCGGTCATGCCAGAAATCAGGTTCCACGCCTGGGCCAGCGCGATGACGAGGAACACCTGAAGCAGAAACGATTGGTAATATTCGTTGACCCCGAGCGGCGCCAACATGGCCAGTCCGACGAGTACTGTGCCTGCCCAGACGCTGATCATCCGCTGATTGAGGTCAGGCACGCGCCACCCCCTTGAGGCCGGTCGGGCGGATCAGCAGCACCGCCACCAGCAGCAGGTATGCCATCGCCTCGGCCCATTGGGTCGAAATGAATCCTCCCACGAAGGACTCCACCACGCCGAGCAGAATGCCGCCATACAAGGCGCCGACAAAATTTCCCATGCCGCCGATGATGATGATGGCAAAACACTTCTGGATGAAATCCACGCCCGATCCGGGCCAGAACGAGTAAATGATGGACAGCATCACGCCCGCGGCACCGGCCATGGCCGCGGCCATGCCGAAGGTCAGCATGCGAATTTGGCGCACGTCTATGCCGCAAATCTGGGCAACCTGGGCATGCTCTGACACCGCGCGCACCGCCTTGCCGAGGCGCGTGCGTTCGAGAAACAGATATACGCCCACGCTCAGTATCAGAGAAACCAGGCCGGCCACGGTGCGCGGTTTCGAGATGGCCAGCTCGCCGACCAGGAACGAGCCCTGCAGCACCGGGACCGATTTGAAGTCGGCGCTGAATATCAACAGCCCGACGTTGATCAGGATAATGGATACGCCGTAGGTCGCAAGCAACGAGGTAAGCATGGGGCGACCCACCACGCGCTCGATCAGCACGCGCTGGAAATAGTAGCCCACGACAAAGATCGCCGGAACGATTATCAGCAGGGAGAGCAGCGGATGGAGGCCAAAAACGTTAAACAGAACGTACGCGCCGAAGGCACCTATCAGCATGAACTCGGCGTGAGCGATGTTAATGACGCGCATCACGCCGAATATCAGATTGAGGCCGCCGGCGAGCAGCGCGTACAGCGCCCCCGCCAGCAGCCCGTTGATCAGCAGCTGCAGCAGGATTTCAGGTTCGAGCAGATCCACGGGGGTGCGTTCGTTCGTATCAGCCGTGGAATTTTCGTGCCACCTGCCGACCCGTGGTTATCAGGCTTTCAGCGCTTGCCCCAGTCCTTGAACGGATAGGCCACCTTGGCGGTCGCAGCCTCGACCGGCAAAACGATATGGCGTTCGCCGCCGAGCCATTGCACGGCGTAAGCCGGCTTGCCGATCTGCTTGCCGGTCGCGTCCACTTTGAAGCGGCCGAAGGCGTTGACGGTGTCGAGCGCGAACAGCGCCGCGCGTACCTTGTCGCGATCCGTACTGCCGGCTTTCTTGACCGCGGCCTCGAGCACATAACCCGCGCCATATCCACCACCGGCATGGTAACCCGGCTCATGACCGTACTTGGCCTTGTACTTGTCGGAAAATTCCTTGGCGCCCGGAAGCTTCAGCGTCGGTTCCCACTGGGTATTGCCCATGACGCCTTCGGCATCCAGTCCGAGGTTGGCGCCGAAATCAGGCAGGCCGGGGCCCACGGCAAACGCGAATATTTTGGCGTACAGCCGGTTTTCTTTGGCCTGACGCATGAAGGCAGTGGAGTCCGGCAGATAGGAACCGCCGATCACCATATCCGCCTTCTTGGCTTTGATCTTGATGATCATGGAAGAGAAATCGGTCGAGGCCTTGCCGTATTCCTCTTCGAACACGATCTGCATGCCGAGCTGTTTCGCTTTGGACTTGACGCCGACGGCCACCCCGCGCGGGAAAGCCGTGTTCTCGTAGATCAAGGCGATCTTCTTGAGCCCTTTGGACTTGGCGAGCTCGATAATCTGGTCCATGTAGAGATCGGCCAACGTGTACAGGCCAAATGTGTTCTTGTAGCCGCGTTCCCAAATCTCGCTCGATGAAGCGCCGGAGGACACCATGGGGAAATTATGCTTCTCGGCCACGGTACTGGCGGCCATGGTCACGTCGGAGGAATACGGCCCGATCAGCAAATCGACCTTGTCGTCGGTGATGAGTTTTTCGTAAAGCTTGGCGCCGGTTTCCGGTTTGGACTCGTCATCGTAATGAACCAGCGCCACCTTCTGACCGAGCAACCCTCCGCGGGCGTTGACCTCCTCGATCCACATCTGGAAGCCCTGTAGCTGCTCCTGCCCGGTGCGCGCGTACTTGCCCGTCAGCGCAACCGACGTGCCAACTACAGTATCTTTTGCGTAGCCAATGGTGGGAGAAACCAGGAAAGCGATAACAACAGAAAGGAATGCAAACAGCGAAATCCGGCGTTTCATTATTAAGTCCTCCTTGAAGTTGCCGCGCGTTGCGGCAGGAACCCTAGTCAGGACTACCTTATCACAGGGGTAATCCGGATTAAAACGCA
Source organism: Sulfuricaulis sp. (assembly GCF_024653915.1). Classification (NCBI taxonomy): domain Bacteria; kingdom Pseudomonadati; phylum Pseudomonadota; class Gammaproteobacteria; order Acidiferrobacterales; family Acidiferrobacteraceae; genus Sulfuricaulis; species Sulfuricaulis sp. The sequence goes on from NZ_JANLGY010000020.1 coordinate 175,669, forward strand.
GGAAAGCTTTGCGTTGCGAATTACCGCGTTTTTGCAAGGCGAAAACCACTCGATTACAGTAGCCACACCTCCACACCGAAGCCATCACATTGAATACAGCCCTCCCCGGAAAAAGCTCCCGCCGATTGCCGCGTACCGTGGTCGTGATCGGTTTCGTCAGCCTGTTGAATGATTTTGCCAGCGAGATGGTGGTGCCGCTCATCCCGCTGCTGCTCGCCACGGTACTGGCTGCCGGACCATTGGCCCTGGGGTTGATTGAAGGTGTGGCCGACACTGTTTCCAATCTGCTCAAACTCTGGGCCGGACGGCATTCCGATCTCTATGGACGTCGGCGCAAACCCTATGTCGTGTTCGGGTATCTGCTGTCGAATCTGGCGCGGCCTCTGATCGGTCTTTCCGGAAGCTGGCTCACCGTGCTCTCCATTCGCGTCACCGATCGCATTGGCAAGGGCGTGCGCACCGCGCCGCGCGATGCGCTGATCTCGGATGCGATTGACGACAGCAACGCTGGCCGCGCCTATGGATTTACGCGTGCGCTCGATCACAGCGGCGCCGTGCTGGGGGCGCTCGTGGCAGCCGCTATTGTTTATTGGGGCACTGCGCGCCTGGATATCGTCATCGCCCTTTCCGCCATTCCTGGTGTGTTGGCAGTCTGTCTTTTCGCATTCGGTATCAAGGAGGCACCCCGCCCATTGGCTCCAGTTTCCGAAACTGCGCCCTTGAGCTGGTCCCGACTGAGCCCGCTTTCGCGGCGCTACCTCATGGTGCTGGCGTTTTTCACGCTCGGCAAGATTCCCGAAACCTTCCTGTTGCTGCGCGGCCATGAACTGGGCATGACCGTGGTGGAGTTGCTATTGCTGTGGGCGGCGATGCATGTCGTCAAGGCCGTGATTTCCGAGCAGGCCGGCAGCCACACCGATCGCGTCGGCCGCCGGCCGCTGATCCTGACCGGCTGGATGGTCTATGCCGTGACACTGTTCGCGCTCGCCTTCGTGGTCGAACCGATTATGTTGTGGGCCTGGAGCCTGGCGCTCGGTTTCTATTTCGGCCTGACCGAAGGCGCCGAGCGCGCGCTGGTGCGCGACCTTTCCATACCGGCCGAGCGCGGTACCGCCTTTGGCTGGTTTCACATGCTCGTGGGCATGGCCGCGATACCGGCGGGGTTATTGATCGGCGGACTGTGGAGTTTCTACGGCGTCAAAATCGCCTTTCTCGTTTCGGCGCTGCTGGCCGCGCTTGCCACCGCCGGTTTCTGGCGCTTCGTACGCCCCTGACGGTTCCCATTTCCCGGCGTTTCAAATAAGCTCCGCGATCCCATGACCGCCCTCGCCTCACTGCGCCTGAATAAAAACGAAGACCGCCGTCTGCGTGCCGGTCACGTGTGGGTTTTCAGCAATGAAGTAAACACGAAGTTGACCCCCCTCACGGCGTTCGAGCCCGGCCAACCGGTGTTAATAGAGGACGCGGCGGGCCACGTGCTGGGTTCCGGCTACGCCAATCCGCACGCGCTTATTTGTGCGCGGCTGGTGTCACGCGACCCGAAATACACGCTCGATCAGTCGCTGCTGGTCCACCGGCTCAATATCGCCCTGTCCCTACGCGAGCGCTTATTCGACACTCCTTATTATCGTCTCGCCTTCGGCGACAGCGACGGCCTGCCGGGACTGGTGGTGGACCGCTACGGCGATATCGCCGTGGTCCAGATCACCACCGCGGGGATGGAACGGCTCAAGAACGAAATCGTCGCGGCGCTCACCAAGGTCATCAAGCCAAACGCCATTCTGTTTCGCAACGATACTTCGACCCGTGAGATGGAAGGCCTGACAAACTACGTCGAAACCGCGCTGGGCGAAATACCGGAATCCATCACGCTCGAAGAAAACGGCGTGAAGTTCGCCGTGCCGCTGCTCACCGGCCAGAAAACCGGCTGGTTCTACGACCAGCGGCCGAATCGCACGCGCTTTCGCCACTATATAAAAGGTCTGCGCGTGCTGGATGTGTTTAGCTATCTCGGCGCCTGGGGCGTGCAGGCGGCCGTGGCCAGCGCCGAGTCAGTGACCTGCGTGGACAGCTCACCCAAGGCCGTCGAAGCCATACTTCATAACGCCGAATTGAACGGCGTGGCCGCGAAGGTCAGTGTTGAGAAAGAAGATGCGTTTGAAGCATTAAAGCGGCTGCGTGGCGCGCGCGAGCGCTTCGACGTGGTGGTACTCGACCCGCCTGCCTTCATCAAGCGCAAGAAAGATATTAAAGAAGGAACCCTGGCTTATCAGCGGCTGAACCAGATGGCGATGCAGGTACTGTCCAAAGACGGAATTCTGGTTTCCTGTTCCTGCTCGTATCACCTGCACCGCGATGAGTTGCGTGACATCCTGCTCAGAGACAGCCGGCACGTTGACCGGTTTCTGGAGATCATCGAGGAAGGCCATCAGGGGCCGGATCACCCCATGCACCCGGCAATTCCGGAAACGGGATATCTCAAGGCATTTTTCGTGAGGCTGTTGCCGACATAATGCCTGAATTAAGCCGCGCCGCGAAGCGGCGTCGGCTTGAATGAAATCTTAGCCGTCACTGCTGCGAGGTTTCCGCTGACTGATCATCGATATCTCTGATCAGGACTTCCATCTCCCCGATCTCCCGGCGCTGGGCTTCAATGATGTCGTCAGCAAGCTTCCTGACACGAGGGTCAGTAATATTGGCGCGCTCACTTGTGAGTATTGCTATCGAGTGGTGCGGAATCATCGCCTTCATCCAAGCGGCATCCCCTACAGTTGCCTGGCTGCGTACCAACCAGAAGCCTGAGCCCATGAGTGCAACGCTCCCAATAACAATGGCTACATTGGCCTGCTTGTTTTTGTACATATGGCGCATGAAGAAGAGCATGACTAACGCCATGGAGCCCGCCATGATAAAGGTCATGAACAAGCGAGTCTGGCTAAACCATACATGGCTAAGCTGATAGGTGTTCAGGTACATCAAGCCAAACATCAGAGTTGCAGACACAGCGATCATCAAGATGAAATTTCTGTACGGATGCATTGATCCCTCCTATGACGTCTAGCGTCCACTCTCGAACGCGCGGTTAGACGGCATCACCGCGCGACTGGCGATGGCGCAGCCACATGAGCACAGCATAAAGCACTCCCGCCACTATGCCGCCAAGCAACACTACGCTTACGGTCAGAGTTAGCGAAAAGTACGCCTTACCCCAAACGCATGCTTCGGACATTGGCGCACGGCACGCGAGCGCGATGTCTACAAACGGATAACCGATGCCTACTACTAGCCCCCCAAAGAGGGCAGCCAACAGCGCGGAGCGGCGACTAAGCATGCAGAATAGTGCCGTCTAACGTGGTATTAACGGGCGCGCGTTAGCGCGTCCCCGTTGAATGACTTGTTAGCCATTTTTGTAGTTTATCCGCGGTAATCTTCGTGTATTTATATTGAATAGTTTTTTCAATTATTCTTTCTGGATACGGATAAAGTGCCCAAGCCTCGTCAAAATATTGTTGAGCTTTATCCGCTTTTTTCACGTCTTGAAGCAGTAGTGCCCATTTTGTGTATAAAGCACACGCCAAAGTAAATCGTCCCATTCCATAGTCCATTATGCTGAGGGCTTTTTGTCCATTCGTAATAGCGCCATCAACATCGTTATAACCAAACAGAAGAAAGCTTGAATAGTTTCCCCAACTCCAGGCACTATCAGGTTCATATGCAATTATTTTTTTGTGAGCTTCACTAACTTTGTCATATTGATTCATATACCAATACACTGTCGTGAGACCACTTAAGGCGCTGGAATAGGCCTTTCTATTTGTCGTGCTTGTTTCAAGGACGTGTTGGTAACGTTTAAGGGCTTCTCCGTATTGTTTCTGTTTTACTAGGAGATCGGCCCAATTCAAGTGTAACCATGGAATATTAGTTCCTATTTGTTCTGCTTTTACTAACGCACTTTTTGCATCAATATCTCTGTCCATATTTGTGTACAAATGGCCTAACAAGACATACGAATCCGCGTAATTTGGCTCAATTTCTATGGACTTAAGGATTGATTCTTCGGCAGGATTCAGGCTACCTTTTTTGAATTTATCACGGTTGATATATCCCGCCATGATATACAACCTGCCATATTCTCTATATGCAGGTGCAAAGTTGCTGTCTTTTTGAAGCACACTCTTAAGCAAAGTGTCAGCTTCTCTCAATTTCTCTTGCTGACCCCGCCATGAATCTAAGATGACCCTTGCCCGTGACAATACTGAAAAGAGTTCTGGGTTTTTGGCTGAGTATTTATTATCAACCGGAGAAATCCATTCTTCAGCATGCACACTTAAAGAAAAAAGAATAAATAATAATGCAAGTATATTTTTCATTAATACTCCATACTTGTGATGGCTAACGTTGTGTTGAGGGGCCGAGGGGCCCGCGCCAGCGGGACCCGAGGTGGATCTTCCCCCGAAAAAGTGGACGCCGGATCATCGGCACAATCTCTCATATTCCACCGGCGTGTGGTAGTCAATGCCGGAATGCAGCCGCTGGTGGTTGTAGAAACGGATGTAGTGCTTGATCGCGGCTTCGAGCT